>JAJFJX010000230.1 GCA_021773655.1 Panacagrimonas sp. | reverse complement strand
AGGCCACCGACGTCGAGCAGGGTCACGTTGAGCGTGAGGCTTTTGACCGTATGCAGACGCTTCTGCGCCGCGTAACGGGCCAGCGCGATGGAGGTGGTGAGGCCGCCGGCGCACAGGGCCTTGAAGTTGATGTCAGGGCTGCCGGTGATTTCCATGGTGGCGGCATGCGCCTTTTCGATTGCATCGATGTAGCTCGCCAGGCTCCAGTCACGATGCTCCGGGTCGGGATTGCGCCAGCTCACCATGAAGACCTGGAAGCCCTTGCCCACGAGCCAGTTCGCGAGGCTATTCTGCGGCGACAGGTCGAGCACGTAGAACTTGTTGATCTGCGGCGGCACGATCATCAGCGGTCGCTCGTAGACCTCGGCCGTCTGCGGCTTGTACTGGATCAGTTCGAGCAACTCGTTGCGGTACACCACCTCGCCCGGCGTACACGCGACGTTGCGTCCGACCTCGAAGGCGGTCCGATCAACCATCGAAATCATGCCGTCGTTGTCGAGCTGATCGCTGAGAAAGTTCTGGAAGCCGCGCAGCAGCGTCTTGCCGCCACTTTGCCGCGCGGCCTTCATCACCGCCGGGTTGGTGAAGGGCAGGTTGGTCGGCGCCAGTGCCTCGACCAGGGTCATCGCCAGGAAGCGTGCGCTCGATGCATCGCGACCTTCGAGTTCCAGCTCGCTCACCACTGCGTAGGCCTCGCTGCAGGCAGCCAGATAGGTCTGCATCAGGGCCTTGCTGATGCGGCCATCGGTCCAGCCCGCATCAGAGAAACGGCGATCACCGGGTGCCGCTGCCACAGCGGATTTCCCACGCAGAATTCGTAGCCACTCCTTTGCGAACGCGGCCAGGTGTCGCACCGGCATGCCCGGATGCTTGCGCAGGCGGCCCAGCACCACGCCCGCCAGACGCAGCATTTCGCCGCGTGGGGGCTTGGTTCGCCGTGACTCCGGCTTCCCAGATTCCTTCTTCTTGGCTCTGATGTTAAAGGCCATGGATTCTCTCCTCCCTCTCTTTTTTGAAACTTCAGGTCTTCGGCACGAGCATCAACAGCAGTTCGGCGATCACTGCCGGCTTGGCGGAGTTCTCGATCTCGACCGTGTGTTCCAGTGCCATCAGCACGCGTCCCTTGTCCTTGGGTGTGACCGAAAGCAGCTTGATCCGCGCTCGCGCTCGCGCGCCCGCCTGCACCGGTGCGAGGAAGCGAACCTTGTCGAATCCGTAATTGAGAATCGCACCCGCGTCACCCGGAACTGCAGGCAACTGGAAGGTCCAGTACGGCAGCAGGGACAAGGTCAGCATGCCATGCGCGACCGGACCGCCGAACGGACTTTCCTTCCTGGCCCGCTCGACATCGACGTGAATCCACTGCCGATCTTCGGTGCAGTCTGCAAAGGACTGAATGCGCTCCTGATCCACCGTGAGCCATTGCGTGACACCAAGCTCCTGACCAACCTCGTCTCCCAGGGTTTCCATGCGCAGTGTTACGCCCATCTGCTGTTCTCCCGATGTGATTGCCGCCAAGGGCGGTGCGGTGTTTGTCTCGCGACTCGCTGGCAGCATCACCAGCACGACGACTAGGTGGAATGCTATTCTAGCAGCTGTTAGCGCGGTCCTTAATGTGGATTAGACTGCTGCGCTGCATGCCGGTTGTACGGCGCCGCGCTTCCCGGTCTCGCGGCCAGGGAGCGGGCGGTGCATGCTTTGGGGAGAACACATAAAATGAATCAGAACCTTGGCGCCTTGATCCGTGCATCGCTGATCGGGCGCAAGCAGATGGCGCGCCGGATCGCGCGGACCGAGCGCTTCAGCGGACAGGCCGATCTGCTGGCAGAAAAGTTGGGAAGATCGCCAAAATCGGTCCTGGCCGAGGCCACCCGCATGCTGGGCGAAATCGTCGCGGTGCAGAGCCCCGCGTTCGAGGCCATGTACGACCGCGTCGTCACTCCGATGCTGATCCGTGCCTGGACGGTCGATCTGGAGTCCGATCGCGCCTCGCTGCAGCGTTTGAAGAAGCTCAACGAAGAACACTCGCTGGTGTTTCTTCCCACGCATCGGTCTTACGCGGACCCCTTCATCCTGTCGCAGTTGCTGCAGCACCACGGCATGAAGCGCAACTACCTGCCGGGCGGCAACAACATGGCCTTTTGGCCGTTCGGCACCATCTTGCAGCGCGCCGGTGCCGTCCTGATTCGCCGAAGTTTCCAGGGCGACGAGGTGTACAAGATGGTGGTCCGGGAATACCTGGCCTGGCTCACCGCACAGAATTTCAACCTCGAGTGGTACATGGAGGGCGGACGGTCCCGCACCGGCAAGCTGCGCCCGCCCAAATACGGCCTGCTGCGCTATCTGTGCGACGCCGTCGAAAGCGGCACGACCCGCGACATCCTGCTGGTGCCGGTTGCGATCACCTACGACCTGCTCCACGAGGTGGGCAAGATGGCGGCCGAGGAATCCGGTGCGGCCAAGGTGCCCGAGGGTCTTGCCTGGCTGCTGGAATATTCACGCACCCAGCAGAACTGGATTGGGGATGTGCACGTGCGCTTCGGTGAGCCGCTGTCCGTGAAGGAAGCGCTCGAGCGGGCCGACAGTGAAAAGCCTGGAGGCAAGTGGACGGTCGCCAAGATCGCGTTCGAGGTCTTTAGGCGCATCAACAGCGTCACGCCGGTGACGGCGCCGGCACTGGCCACCCTGGCCCTGCTGGGCGTGCGTGATCGCGCGCTGACACTGGACGAGGTGGGCGATCTGGTCATTCCGCTGCTGGACTACGCACACGCGCGCGGCCTGCCCACGGCACAGTTGAAGGCACTGCGCAACGCGGTGGGCGTCAATGAAACGCTGGACACCCTGGCCGGGCGCGGCGTGGTCATTCGCTACGACGCAGGTGCGACGCCGGTGTTCAGGATCGTCGCCGGCCAGCATTCGGTTGCCGCCTACTACCGCAATTCCGCGATCCACTGGTTCATCAACCGCGCAATCCTCGAAGTCGCGCTGCTGGATGCCTCCCGCGACGACCTCACCGGGCCGATCGAGCGCGCGTGGGCCTCGGCCCTGGCCCTGCGCGATCTGCTCAAGTTCGAGTTTCTCTTCAGTGACAAGGCCGCGTTCCGCGAAGAAATGATTGCCGAGACCCGGGAAATGGATGCCCGGTTTCGCCGGCGTGCGACCACCGCCGAAGGGCGGCGGGCGCTGCTGGCGGATGCGCCTTTCCTGATTGCGCACCGCGTGCTGATGCCCTTCCTGGAGGCATATTTCATCGTCGCCGATCGCCTCGATTCGCAGCCGCTCAATGCCCGGATCGACAAGAAGACACTGGTCGACGAATGCGTGGCGGTCGGCCAGCAGTACGTGCTGCAGCAGCGTCTGCACCATCCGGAGTGCATCTCGCGCGAGATTTTCGGCAACGCCATGGCGCTGGCCGCGAACCGCGGCCTGCTGGAGCCGGGCGCGGTGAACTTGGCTCAGGGGCGGCGCGCCTTCGTCGAAGAACTTGCCGCCGCGGTGACGCAGGTCGCGGCGATCGGGCAGATCGACAGCCAGCGTCATCAACAGGATTCCATCCGGAGTGCAGCATGAGTACGTTGGACGACACCCTCGCTGCGATCGAAGCCGGGCCCAAGGGGCCGAAGATCGGCGCCTTCTTCGACTTTGATGGCACTCTCATCGACGGCTACTCGGCGCTGGCCTATTTCCAGGACCGCCTGCGCCGCGGCGAGATCGGTGTCCGCGAGCTGGTCGAAACGATTCAGCTCATGCGCCGCGGGCAACTCAGCGAGGACGAGTTCCGTGACGTGATCGCCGACGTGATGGCGAGCTGGTCCGGCCGCAGCGAGGCGGAGGTCGGCGCGATGTGGCAGCGGCTGTATCAGCAGAAGATCGCCAAGCTGCAATTCCCGGAGGGGTGGAAGCTGGTGCAGGCGCATCGCCGCCAGGGGCACACGGTGGCCATCGCGTCCTCGGCCACGCCGTTCCAGATCGAGCCTCTGGCGAAGGAATACGGCGTGGAACACATCCTTGCCTCGCGTCCCCGAACGCGCGACGGGAAGATCACCGGGGGCCTGTTGGGCAAGCCGCTGTGGGGCAGCGGCAAGGCCGCAGCGGTGCGGGCATTCGCGCAGACGCACGGCATTGCCCTGGAGCGCAGCTACGGCTACGCCAACGGCAACGAGGACATCGATTTTCTCGGCACGGTGGGCAAGCCCACGGCGGTTCAACCGGGCGACAAGCTGCTGGAGACGGCCAAGTCCTGCGGCTGGCCGGTGCTGCGCTTCGAGGCGCGCCGCCGGGCCTCGGCCGGGGCCATCGCCCGCACCATGGCCGCCTACACCGCCATGGGCGGAACCTTCCTGAGCGGCATCGGATACGCCAAGGCCACCGGCGAAAACCGCCGTGCCGTCGATTTCATCACCAGCGTCAGCGCCGACACCACGATGACCATCCTCGGGGTCAACGTGGAAGTGCAGGGCACCGAACACCTGTGGGCGCACCGGCCGGGCGTGTTCATCATCAACCATCAGAGCAAGTTCGACATGTTCCTGATGGGTTACCTGGCCCGTCGTGGCCTGACTGCCGTGGCCAAGAAGGAGGCGGAAGAGGCATTCGGATTCGGGCCTTTCCTGAAGATGGCCGATGTGGCTTTCATCGATCGCAGCAACACCGCCAAGGCCCTTCAGGCGATGCAGCCGGCCGTGGACCGGCTGAAACGGGGCCTGTGCGTGTGCATCGCGCCAGAGGGCACCCGCTCCTATTCGCCCAGGCTGGGACCGTTCAAGAAAGGGGCGTTCCATCTGGCACAGCAGGCCGGTGTCCCGGTGGTGCCCATCGTGATACGCAATGCCGGGGAGATCATGGGCCGCAACGACCAAGTGATGCGTTCCGGTACCTGTCAGGTGGCGGTGCTTCCGCCCATCGACGTGTCCGGCTGGGGGCGCAAGGATATGACCGCCAAGGTCGAGGAGGTGCATCAGCTCTACCTCGACACCTTGAACAATTGGCCGCAGGGGAAGTCTTCGTGAGCCGCCCGATCCGGGTCGCCGTTCTCGGCGCAGGCTCCTGGGGCACCACCGTGGCCTGCCTGGCCGCGCGCAATGCCGACACCATCATCTGGGCTCGGCGCCCGGAGTCGGTCGAGCAGATCAATCGCGAGCACCGCAACGACGTCTATCTCGCCGGATTGCCGCTGCACCCCAAGCTGCGCGCCACCACCTCTCTGGAAGAGGCCGTGCGCGACTGCGACGTGCTGGTGGTGGGAGTGCCCTCGCACAGCGTGCGCGAGACCCTGCGCCAGACCGCGCCCCTGGTGCGCCCATGGGTCCCGGTGATCAGCCTGTCCAAGGGTCTGGAGCAGGGCAGCAACCTGCGCATGACCGAGATCATCCAGCAGGAATTGCCCGGCCATCCCGCCGGTCTGCTGGCTGGCCCCAACATCGCCAAGGAAGTGCTGCAAGGCATGGCGGCGGCGGCGGTGATTGCGCTGCCCGACGAATCGGTGGCCCGTTCATTGCGGCCGCTGTTCGCCAGCACCGTGTTCCGCGTGTACACCAACACCGACGTCATCGGCTGCGAAGTCGGCGGGCCGCTGAAGAACGTGGTCGCCATCTCGGCCGGCATGGCCGACGGCCTGGGCGTGGGCAACAACACCCGGGCGCTGGTCATCACGCGCGGCCTGGCCGAAATCGCGCGCATGGGCGTGGCGATGGGTGGGAAGGGGGATACCTTGTCCGGCCTCACCGGCCTGGGCGATCTGCTGACCACCTGCATGAGCCCGCTGTCGCGCAACCGCCAGGTCGGCGAACAGTACGCCAAGGGCCGCAACACAGCGGAGATCATCGCCTCCATGAACATGGTGGCCGAGGGCATCAAGACCAGCAGCGTGGTCATGGAACTGGCACGGCGCTACGACATCGAGATGCCCATCGCGGCGGAAGTTGCCGCCGTCGTCCAGGGCACCCAGAGCGCAAAGGGCGCATTTCGCGGGCTGCTGCGCATGGCGGCCGGCTCCGAGCAGGAAGCGGCCTAGCGTGGCACCTTGCAATCAATCACTTCGATTTGCCGAACCCCTGAAACGATCATGAACAAGCCAGACCCTGCCGACGACACCCTTCTCGACGAACTTCTGCTGTGGGGCGGCCCCTCCGAGATGGGCGCCTTCGACGCGATCATGTGGCGCGTCGAAGAAAATCCCATGCTGCGCTCGACCGGCACCATCGTGTTCCAGCTCGATCGCTGTCCGGACTGGGCGCGCCTGGTGGCGGCTCACCAGTGGCTGGTGAGCGCGGTGCCGCGCTTCCGTCAGCGCGTGGTCGATCCGTCGCTGGGACTGGGCGCGCCGACCTGGGTCGACGACCCGGAGTTCATCCTCGACTATCACCTGCGGCACATCCGGCTGCCCGCGCCCGGCAGCGAGCGCCAGTTGCTGGACTTCATCCAGAATGCCGCGATGTCGCCCTTCGACAAGGCGCGCGCTCCATGGGAGGCGACGCTGGTCGAAGGCCTGGAAGGCGGCGGGGCCGCCTACGTGCTCAAGGTCCATCACTCCACCAGCGACGGCCTGGGCTTCATGCAGCTGCTGGGAAGGGTGCTTTCGACGACGGCTGAGCCCTCCGGACGCGCCCCCCCCAAGCTGTCGCGC
>JAJFJX010000229.1 GCA_021773655.1 Panacagrimonas sp. | reverse complement strand
CTGGTAGCCGCACTCTTGGGACACGCCGTAAAGCAGCCAGGTATCGCCGTCGTCCCAGAAACTGGCGTCGTCAACGCCGCGCAGGCGCAGCATTGCGCGCGCCGCGTCCTGTTCTATCGCTCGTGTCTCGGTGGGTTGCAACTCCCCCACAGTCTGGTGATCCGATCAGGGCTTGGCAAGTGCTACTATGAGCCATGCTCGCCGTAACCCAACTCGGGAACCAGTCTGTCTCCGAAGGCCTGTACGAGAACGTCCTGCTGTTGCAGAACCTCGCGATGCAGGTTCGTACCGACGCGTGTGCGGTTGCCCCTGGCAACTGCAACGTCCGCCGCGACACACTCCCGGACCGAACGAAGGACCAGGCGTTTTGGAAGCGGTTCGCCGAGCTCTACAAGCTGGTCGCTGCATCGATCGGCGACACCACCGAAGCTCAACGCGACATGTCGGCGCTGCCGCCATTCGATGCGTCGACCTACGCACTCAACATGGTCGGCAAGCTCGTCCAGTCGAGCGGCGAATGGGTGGTCCAGGGCGAAACCGTCAAGACGCCCAAGATCGTCACCTGGCTCAACCGCGGGCCACAACTCTCGACCACCAAAACGTCATGGGGCACGATTGCGGTAGTGAGTGTACTCGCCGCGGCCGCCGGCGTCGGCGCCGGCGCGTTCCTTCTGCGCTAGCTCAGCGCAACCGACACGAGCATTAGTCCGACGATTACCATCGCGACCATGACCGGCACCCATGCCCATGACGGCAGTCGGCGCGAAGAACCGACGAGTTCGAGCGTCTCCGGTGGCAGGCGTGACTTCATCGGCACAACGTAGCGGCCGGCAGTGACTATCGAAGCGCGCGATACATCGCCCAGCCAGAAAACCCAACGGCGACGGTACCGACGGCGACGCCTAACCAAATCATGGGGTCCTTGTACCAGGCCTCGATCTTTGGTTCGGCCGACAACCGCTGACCGTCCAGGTGGATCGTGGCGAGCTTGCGATAGTAGTCCGGATCCTCGGCGAGGTGGTCCATCGCAATCTCAAGCGCGATGCGCGGACTGCTAGTGTGCTCCATCTCGACGCGCTGGCCCTGATACAGACTGGCGGGGTCGAAGTCCGACGGGCGCATGCCGGACGCCTGGCCCCCGGGGAGTGTTTCGACGAACGAATGCAGCACTAGGCCAGCGTATCACAGGAGCGTGAGTTCTTCGGTGTCGTCCTGGACCTTCAGCAGCGGATCCGTCTCAGGCTCCACCTCTACTGCCGCCGGCATAAACGGTTGAGTGACCAGACAGCGCTGGTCGGAGTTGATCACCGTACACTCACCGTAGGCCTTCGTGTCCATATCGTAGGTGCGAACAAATCCGCGCCCGCTGCCGAGGGTGAACACGCGCCAGGTTGCGCCGAGCATCGCGATGAGGTCGCCCGGAAAACAGTCGCCGAGTTTGCGCGCGTCCTTCGCCGCTACTTTGCGTTGCGCCATGCGAACCCGATCACTGCAAACACTGGCCGATTAGAATCAGGCCACCGGTAAGTGCAACGCCCATGAGGAACACGCCAGCCAACTTCAGCCGGCGACCGGCGCGCACGGCCCACTGCGGCGTGTCGGGGCCCCATGGTGGCGACGGCGGATCGTAAGGCTTTGGGAGGTACCCTTTCATCGACGAGCTCCTCGCGCGCGTAGGCGCAGGTCTGGGCCGTCGACTTCGTCGAAGCGCCCGTGTTGAGAAAGTCGTGACCAAATTCGATCACCGTAGCCAATGCCAGGGTGTTGAAATTCGATCGCCGTAAGGTTCGTTGTGATCACGGTTCGCTTCGACGCGGCAATTCGTCTCGACATCAGCCGATCAAAACGTGAGCGAAACGCGCCACGATCGCTGTCAACCTCGGTCCCCAGATCGTCGATCGCAAGAACGGAGCAGCGGCAAAGTTCTTCGAACTTGTCCTTGTCGACGCGAGCTTTGGTGAGCATCGCGAGCTGCGTAGCAGAAACCATGCGGGCGGTATTGGTTCCTTCGTCAACCCAGATCGCGGCGGCGACTGTTTTGCCAACACCCGTCTGCCCCGAAATCACCAACGCCGGACAAACCGTCGATCGCAGAATTTGAACGCACGGCGTTTGCTCCACGTGACCGGTTACGATTAGTCGAGCTATGTCGGGCGGCACACCGCGCATGCGCAACTGGGGCTCGCGCTCGCGCCGCTTGATTTCTTCTTCGCGCCGCACCCGCTCGCCCTCCGCGCTGCGCATTTTTTCCTGGTATGCCGGATCGTCGAAGTGGCTCCAAAGCTGATCGATCTCAGCTTGAAAAAACTCGCTTCCATGAACGGGTTTGTTTGGTCCAGTCCGTTTCGGCGGGTGGCGGGGGTCGTAGTGATCTTCTTCGCTCACAGCACGCGCCCCCCGCTGTATTTTTTCTTGTTGTTCGCGGGCATGTAACCACCCCCTCCGCGGCCGTTGCTCGCCGCGGTTTGCCCTAGCGCAACCTGGAACGCCTTGGGCGACCAGTTGGCGAAGCCGGTGAAGAACCGGGCCTGCTTGTCGCTCCGCAGTGACTCGGCTTGGAACACGGCCAGGACGTGCTCAGCCTGTTCGACGGTCCAGCCACCGTGGTTCAAGCAGCTCAGCACTCGCTCGATGGCGGCGTCGTCGACGGGAACCGGGGCCATCCCCGGGACG
>JAJFJX010000228.1 GCA_021773655.1 Panacagrimonas sp. | reverse complement strand
CACTGCGACCGACTGGCACCATTGGTTACTAGTCTGGGACACCACGCTGGCGACTGCCGGGGATCGCATAAAAGCCTGGCGCGACGGTGTGTCGCTTACGCTGAACAATAGCGGTTCGGGCGCGCCCCTACAGAACGAGGGGACGTGGTTCGGTCGTGGGTCATCCACGATGTACATCGGTCGCCAGTTTGATTCGAATATCAATCACTGGGATGGCCAAATGGCCGACTTCCACTACATCGACGGCCAGGCAAAAGTCGTTAGCGACTTCGTCGACTTTAGCGGCAGCGACTTCACGATCCTCGATTACGGCGGCACATACGGCACTCATGGAGCCCGCTTGCGTTTCGATAACGGGGCGGATCTCGGCGAGGATTCCAGCGGCAACGGCAACGACTGGACCAACAACGCCACCGTCACCCAGTCCACCGATGTTCCAACGTCACCAGTGTCTTGAGGGATTCGCCTATGTACGTGCAATGGCTTGGCGGACCTCGGCCGGTCCGCTTCTTCAAGCGACCGGAGCAGTACATCGATGTCCGAGGCGTGCAGCACCCCGCTGCGGTCCTCGCGACCTGGAACGAGGACGATCTGGCGAAGATCGATATCTATCCGCTTGTGGGCGCCAACATTCCAAACGGACAGCGGCTCAAAAAGGCAACTTATCGGTTGGTCAACGGGCGGGTCATTGAGACCGCAACCGAGACCGAGGACAGGCATTCACTCGGCGAGCTCAAGGATCAAGCTCGGTCAGCGGTCGAAGACGAATCCGAAATGCGGGCCGCCGCGACATTTGATTTCGGGAGCAACACCTATGTCGCGCGGGTGCATGAGACATCGACGGAGATTGCGGCGATCGGTGCGTTCGCCCGGCGTGCAGTTGCCAATGAAGTCGCTTGGCCCGCCGGGTTCGGGTGGCCTGACGCCGCCGGCGACCTGGTCGTCATGACGGCCCAGGAGTTCTCAGATTTCGCTGACGCGGCGTTGATCAGGGTTATGCAGATTCGCGCCGGCGCAGAAACCCACAAAGCGGCGATCAAGGCCGCCGACACGCGCGCGAAACTGCCCGACACTACCAAGGGGTGGCCGACATGACCCGACTTTCATCGCTGCTCACCGCCGCCCTCGGGGCGGCTTTTTCACTCGTGGGGCAAGCGCAGGCGCACCCTGTCGTTTGCATCTACGGCGAGCATGGGCGGTCGTCGTTTTTGTCCGGCGCGGAGAGCGCCGACGGCAAGGTCATTGCTGGATTCGGGCTCGACGCCAGCGGCACAATTGTCGAGCAAATCCTCAACGAAGAAACCGGGAAATTCTCGATACTGGTCCGCGACCCGAACCGAACTTGCATCATGTTCAGCGGCGAGGGTTGGCGCCGCGTAGAGCCAGGACAGAAAGGGGATCCGTCCTAGTGCAGGTCAACGAAAAGACAATCGCCGAGATCATTGAACGTGCCGCCGAACGGAGCGCAGATCGTGTTGCGGAGAAACTCGGCCTCAACGACAAAGACGCGCCGGAGGATCTTCGAGATCTCCGCGGGATGCTGGCGGCGTGGCGCGACATGAAGACGACCGCACGCCGTACTGCCGTCCGAATTCTCACGACGCTCCTGATCGGCGGCTTTCTCCTGTTCGTCGGGATCAAAAGCAAAATCTTGGGGCTGGGGTGATCGTGGAGGGCCTGCAATGATTCATTTACCCGACCTACAGATCATCGTTCGCACAGCCCTAAAGTCCCTCGACAAAGCCGATCGCGGCCAATGGTCGATCGCCGCCGAGCAACTGATGCTTGGCACGGCCGTCACCGAACCACTGGTTGGCCGCGACATGCACTTGTTCCAGATGGGCGGTGGCCCTGCCTTGGGACTGTGCCAGGTCGAGCGCGCGACCCACGCCAGCCTATGGCAGAACCGGTTGCGGCACCGGCCGGCACTCCGAGCCGCCGTCGAGGCGATCAACCCGCGCAATGTCGACGCCCTGGCCTGGAACATTGCCTACAACTTCGCCATTGCCCGCCAGGTTTACCGCCGCGCGCCGGCCGCGCTGCCGGCCGCCGGCGACGCCAAGGCGATGGCTGCGTATTGGAAGCGCTGGTTTAACACCTCGGGCGGGAAGGGTGATCCCAAGGTATTCGAGCGCCGGTTCAAGCGCTACGTGCTGCCGCTGTACGCGGCCTAGATCGCCACCACCTCAATTCACCAAACAATCCCAACGACTTGCCTATGAATGCTTGCAGGCAACCGTCCGTGCCGTCCCGGTTGGGCGGTATCTCAGATAGAAAGACCAGATAGATGACTGAGGCAGAAATTCAGAATGAAATTGTTTCCAAGGGCCTCACGGCCCCTCGGATCACCCCGCAGATGATCGACGAAAGCATTTTGGCGGAGCAGTACTACGTGTTTCCAGGCACCACGCTGACCGTCTGCGCCCTGACGCTCAAGAACGGATACCAGGTCGTCGGCGAAGGCGCCTGCGCCAGTCCTGAGAACTTCGACGAGGCGATCGGCAGGAAGATCGCCCGCGAGAATGCCCGCAAAAAGATCTGGGGTCTCGAGGGTTATCGCCTCCGAAGCGAGCTCGCCGCGGCGTAACCAGCGCCGCAGACCGTCCCTATCCGGCTCGCCTTCATGGCGGGCTTTTTCTTTGGAGAATCTGAATGGCAGAGATGACCATCAAGGTTGACGCCAGCGACGAACTGAAAACGCTTCTGGCTGAGGCGGTGACCACTATTGAGGCGGGCCATGCCCAGGCGACAGATGCCGCTAATACCGCTCTCGCCGCGGCACAGACTGCAATCGACGCCGGCAAGGTAGTCGGCGCGGAGTTGAACGAGGTCAGGGCCATGCAGTCTGTTATCGTCCGACGGCTCAATGCCATCGAGAACGGTCAGCCGGCGCCTGACACAGACCCGAAGCCGGATCCAGACCCCGATCCGGATCCCACGGGCCATCTATTCCCGCCCGGCCGCGAAAGGTTCCTCGCCAGGAGCGCAAAGCAGGCCGACGTTCAGGACGAAATCAACAACGCGCCGGATCGCGCCATCGTCGTCATGCCCAACGGTATGCCTGAGTGGGACCGCACGCTTGGCATCAGCCGCAACATCGGGTTGATGGCTGAGAACCCCGGCGGCGTCACCATCAAAGACGTGAAGCGCGGCCATAAGACGCACGACAATCCGGTCGTCGGCATCGCCGACAGCACCGAGTTCCATCATCAGGACTTCAACATCATCGGGCCCGCCGACGAGGAACCGCTTGGCAACGCCGTAGGCATCACCACGCGCCGCAACGACGTGCGTGTCACCGGCTACAACGTCCACATGCGCCGGTTCACATGGTCCGCGTTCTCGATCATGGACAACACCCGCGGCGCGTACCTGCTCGATTGCGACGCCGAAGATAATTACCGCGACATCGGCGGCGGCCAATACCGGATGGGGTACGGCGTTGAGGTCGGCGGGATGCCGTCGAACTATGGCCGCCCGCTGTTCGATAGCAACGGCCATGTCCTGAACGCGGTTCGCGTCCAGGGCGGCCACTGGAAAAACAACCGCCACACCATCGCCAGCAACAACGGGTCGATTTACCTGCTGCTCGATGCCCTGGTCACCGGTGACGCCAGCTACTGGGGCGCCATGATCGACAGCCACGGCAAATCATCCTGGCCGCGCGGCAGCCTGTATGCGGGGGTCTACGGCACCACGTTCAAAGGACTCGGCAGCCAGAAGCCTTGGGTTGGGCTTGGCCCTCGTGGCGGCATCA
>JAJFJX010000227.1 GCA_021773655.1 Panacagrimonas sp. | reverse complement strand
GATCCACCGATCCCGTGACCTGAGCGACGCGGGCACCCGCATTCGTCATCCACATAGGGAATCGCCTCCGTCACTCATGGCCTTGTGTCCGCAATGCAAGCAAAGCCTGATGCGCTGAACGCGAAGTTGAAGAATCGTGAGACGAACTGAGAACAGCACACGCGCTGTGCACCAATACGCGCGGGCTATCCTGCTCACTCGTGTGGGTCTAGGGATCGTGTTCGACCGACACTGCGTCCTGCGCAATCAGCTGGTCCACGGCGCCGCGACTGAAACAGCCGCGTCAATCACCAGCAGGTCGGAGATGGGGCGTCCCTGCTCGCCGACCTGGTACCCGTCACCCTGGAACTGATGATCGACCATACAGAGGTCGACTACGGCGGCATCTCGTTCGCGGTCGTGTGATCGGCCGCGACGGGCGCTTCATGGCGTTCGGCAAGCGATCGCCGGTCTGCCTCTACGGGGGTTTTTCACCGAGCTTTGGGTACGGGTAAGCAATCGTCATTTGCCCCGAAGCTGCGGGGAGTTTGGGCACCGTGTGGGCACGATTTGGGCACCGGGTGGGCACCCCGACCTGCGCCCTCCTTTGGGCACGGAGAAGCGCGGACAGCCGGAAAAACCTTTGCCCTGCATGGGCACCGCTCGGTTTGGGCACCGGCGAAATTGGTCTAAGTGCTTGATTTGGTGCGCCTGAGACGATTCGAACGTCCGACCACTGCCTTCGGAGGGCAGTACTCTATCCAGCTGAGCTACAGGCGCTTATGGGCACTGATTCTACAGCAGGGCACTCGTCTGACGATTGCCTTCGGAGGGCAGTACTCTATCCAGCTGAGCTACGAGCGCATTGACTTGTACACCGCGCCGAATCCTAGCTGATGGGTCGTGCCTTCGGAGGGCAGTACTCTATCCAGCTGAGCTACAGGCGCGTGGACGCTGATTGTACAGTGGGGAAGAGGTCTGGCGATCACCTTTGGAGAGCAGTGCTCCATACAGCCGAGGTCCATCCAGCTGATTTCCAGTTGCGCGTGGGGCACGCGGGCCATTGCAGCCGGTGGATTGTCGCCAAGGATCTTCGGCCCGGCGGGATGCCCGGACGACGGGTCGGCACGGGAATGCCTGGGTGTACCGAAGCGCCGCATGGGACGTCTGCGGCAGTCGCGATGCAGCGAGCCGTTCCGCCACGCCGCGCGGCCGACTATAATCCGGCGCGCTCTGGACTCGGCCCGGGGCCCCGGCCTACGTATAAAGGGAGCGTCGCTTGGAACACAAAGATCACGACAAGGTTTTCTTCGTCAACTTCAGCGCCGTTCTCGCGGCACTCGGGTTCATCTTCGTCATCTGCATCGTTGCCGCGCGCTCGCTCATTCCCGAGGAGGCCCCGGATCCGGAAGCACTGGAGCACCTGGAGGCGCGCATTGCGCCGGTCGGCACGGTGGTGACCGACCCGGCGGCGCTGGTCAAGGTCACCTCAAAGACCGCGCGCGAACCGATGAGCGCCAGCCAGGTGCTGTCCAGCACCTGCAATGCCTGTCATGCGACCGGCGTGCTGGAGGCGCCCAAGAATGGCGACAAGGCGGCGTGGACGTCCCGCGCCGATGCGGCCGGCGGCCTCGACGGGCTGACCGCCTCGGCCATCGCGGGCAAGAACCTGATGCCCCCGCGCGGCGGCAACCCGGATCTGAGCGACGATGAGATCCGCGCCACTGTCGAGCTGATGCTGAAGGAAGCCGGCATCTGAGGCCAACAGCAGCCTCGCCAGCGGGAATGCCTGCACCGGCACGCTGGCGGCAGGGATAGCGCAACGGTTGACCGCCCCCGATCAAGCCCCGTGGCCGCTGCGGCCAGGGGGCTTCTTTGTGGACCCGGATCGATGATTTTCCTTCACCGCTCGGGGACCGCACAGCGCAGGCACGGAGTCCGGCCACAAGGCCGGGCGCCCCTGTCCGGTGGTGAACGCTGGCCCCACTGAGGACCTGGGCCCCGGGCTTGCCCGCGACGCCCCTTGATGACGGCCAACGGCGGCGCAGGCGCGAACCGGGTCCGAGCATGGACCCGGCACAGAACGCCAGTCCCGAGTCCGGCTGCACCCGGGTGGGGCCGTGCCTGCCCGAACGGCGGGCTTGCACTGACCGATCCTCCCCGCCGTCCAACCGGGACCGCTCGACAGCACCCGGAATCCAGCGGCTCGCATCGGGATACAAGTCCGCCGCAGGCCGTCGGCGCGGCGCAGATGCATGGGCACGCCGCCCTATTTTGGCGCATGGCCTCGCCTGCACTGTTTTCGGGCGTCATCATTTTAACGCGGAGTTCATTGTAACAATTTGATATTTAAATATAAATTTATAACGGCACGGGCTTTGCTCTGCCGGCTCCGGGGCGGACGCCAATCAGCTGCGCCCGCTTTGCTACAGGGAAAACATCACTACTTCCTCAGGAGAGGTAATAAGCCATGAACTTCAAGCGTCTGATGATCGGTTCGCTGATCGGTGCTGCAACGCTCGCAAGCAGCCCGGCCGTTTTTGCGGGTTTCAGCGGTAACGTGGGGGCAACCAGCAAGTACATCTTCCGTGGCATTGCGCAGAACGGCGATGCAGCGGTTCAGGGTGGCATTGATTACGCCAGCGATACCGGTCTGTATGCAGGCACGTGGGTATCCACGATCGGGTTCGGCGGCGCCGGCGACGGCAGCTCGGAAGTCGATCTGTATGGTGGCTGGTCGGGCGATATGGGCGGTATCGGCCTGGATGTCGGTGCGCTGTACTACTACTACCCCGAAGAGGATGAAGTCGATGCCGAACTGGGCACCCTGGAGTTCTACGCCGGCCTGTCGTTCGGTCCGCTGGCTCTGACCTACTACTACTCCGACGAGAACAACTTCTTCATCGGCGATGGACAAGGAGAAGCCGCCGGTTACATCCTGGCTGCACTGGAACTGCCGATCACCGATACCCTGGCATTCACCGCCACCATCGGTCACTACAGCGGCGACGAGATCGAGCGCTTCCTGGTCGAGGAA
>JAJFJX010000226.1 GCA_021773655.1 Panacagrimonas sp. | reverse complement strand
CGATGTCGGCGTCGGCGCCGCTGGCCGCCAGGGTCTCGATGTCGGCCCTGTTGGCGAGCAGGCTGGCCGAGACGCCCAGGGCTTCGGCCGTCGCCCGCAATGCGTCCTGCAGCCGCTTGAGGCGCTGCTTGCGGGCATCGTCGGGACGCGCGTCCTCGATCAGGGGCGGGGCTTCGAGGCGCCGGGCCTGCGCGATCAGTTCGATCAGGGCCTGCCCGTGCCGCTCCAGCGTTTTGGGCGGCAATGCCTGCAGGTTCGCGAGCTGTTCCGGGGTCTGCGGCTGGCGTTCGGCCAGCGCATAGAGCGCGTCGTCAGGCAGTATCCAGCGGCGTGGACGATTGCGCTGCTCGCCCAGCGTGTCGCGCCATGCGGCCAGGCTGGCGGCCACGTGCTGCGCGCTGCGACCGAGTCGGGCCAGGCCCTTCAGGCGGCGCCATTCGCGCTCCGGATCGGGACGGTAGCGTGCCGGGTCGGCGAGGGCGGCGCAGTCCTCCAGCAGCCAGTCCAGGCGTCCGCGCTGTTCCAGTTCCTGTCGCAGGTCCGGGTAGATCCGTGCCAGGTGACGGACGTCGTCGGCGGCATAGGCCAGTTCGCGCGGTGACAGGGGTCGTCGCGCCCAGGGGGTGCGCGCCAGACTCTTGTCGATGACGATGCCCAGGCGTTGTTCGACCAGGGCGGCATAGCCCATCTGGTCACCCAGCCCGAGCAGGCTGGCGGCGATCTGTGTGTCGAACAGGTTGGCCGGCGCACGCTGCGTGAGCTGGATCAGGATCTCCAGATCCTGGCCGGCGGCGTGAAATACCCGTGGATGTGCAGACTGCATGACGCAGGTCCACAGGGCACCCAGATCGAGGCCGGCCAGGGGATCGATGCAGGCGCTGGTCCGGCCGTCGCCGATCTGCACCAGGCAAAGCTGCGCGTAGTAGGTCTGTTCGCGTACGAACTCGGTATCCAGCGCCAGGAACGGGGCCCGGGACCAGGGTTCGATGCAGGCGTCGAGCTCGGCCTGGGTGGCGATGAAGGGCGTGCTCACGGCGGGATGCGGGGCGGGATGCGGGACAGCGCCTACAATAGCGTTTCAGGCATATCGCCGGTTTCCCAGACGCTCCCCAAGCATGTTCACAAATGTTCTCACGGCAACACTGAACCTGTTGCTGTTCCGCTCCGGGCCGCAGGATTTTCCGTTCGAACCCGGGCTGACCCGGGTCCTGGTGCCCAGTGCGGTGCTGGCCAATTACCTGGTCCTGGCGATGGCGCTCAGCCCGGTGATGTCAGCCGGCATGGCGCTGGGCGTGGTGATCGGCACCACCCTGGGTGCGCATTTGATCCTGCGTGCCCGAAGCATGGAGGCGCGCTTCACGCAGACCTTCCATGCGCTGCTGGCGGTCAGCACCATCCTGACCCTGAGCCTGGCGCTGCCGTTCTCGCAGATCGCGCCGGAGCTGGAAAAGCTCGCCCAGAATCCGGAACTGGCCGAATCCGCCACCCTGCAGATTCCGGGCTGGGCGGCACTGACGATGAATCTGCTCAACATCTGGAACTTCATGGTCAACGCCAACATCCTGCGCCACGCGGCCGGCGTCGGCGTTGGCGTGGGCCTGTTGCTGGCGCTGCTGATGGCCTTCGGTGTGCTGATGATTGTGCTGTTCTTCGCCACGCTGGCCGGCGCGCTGGCCGGCGGCATGAGCTGACCCGGCGATGCATCTCCACATTCTGGGCATCTGCGGCACGTTCATGGCCGGCATTGCCGCGCTGGCGCGCGAGGCCGGACATCGCGTCACCGGTTCGGACGCCAACGCCTGGCCGCCGATGTCCACCCAGCTCGAAGCGCTCGGGATCCAGGTCATGCCGGGCTATGACGCCGCCCACCTGGACCCGGCGCCGGATGTCGTGGTGGTCGGCAACGTGGTCACCCGCGGCCCGCGATTCGCGGCGATGGAGCACGCCCTGGACGCCGGACTGCCCTATGTCTCCGGGCCGCAATGGCTGGCCGAGAACGTGCTGCAGGGACGGCATGTGCTGGCGGTGGCGGGCACGCACGGCAAGACCACCACCAGCAGCCTGCTGGCCTGGATGCTGGACCAGGCGGGGCTGGAGCCGGGGTTCCTGATCGGCGGCGTGCCGCTGGACTTCGGCGTCTCGGCGCGACTCGGCAAGGGCCGGCATTTCGTCATCGAGGCCGACGAGTACGACACCGCCTTCTTCGACAAGCGCAGCAAGTTCGTGCACTACCGCCCGCGCACCTGCGTGCTCAACAACCTCGAATTCGACCACGCCGACATCTTCCCGGATCTGGCCGCCATCGAGCGCCAGTTTCATCATCTGATCCGCACCGTGCCGGGTCGCGGCCGGCTGATCGTCAACGGCCAGGACGCCAACCTGGAGCGTGTCCTGCGCCAGGGTCTGTGGTGCGAGCTGGAGCGCTTCGATGCCCGCGACGGCTGGCTGGCCACCGACGCGCAGTCGCCCTCCGGACCCGAGGCGCTGGCATTCGACCTGCAGGTTCACGGCGTCGACCGCGGGCGCCTGCGCACATCCATGCCCGGTCGCCACAATCGCTCCAATGCACTGGCGGCACTGGCGGCGGCGACCCACGCCGGAGCGCCGCTGGAGCGATGCATCGAAGCACTGGCCAGTTTCGGCAGCGTGCGCCGACGCCTGGAGCGGATCGGCCAGGTCGGTGGGGTGGAGGTCTACGACGACTTCGCCCATCACCCGACAGCGGTGGCGGTGACCATCGATGCGCTGCGTCGGCAGGGCTCCGGACGCATCCTGGCGGTGCTCGAACCGCGCTCCAACACCATGCGACTGGGCTCGCAGGCCGCCGAGCTGGCGCAGGCACTGGGCGCCGCCGATCTTAGCTTCGTGTTCGTGCGACCTGACCTGCAGTGGGATGTGGGCGCCGCGCTGGCTCCCCTGGGCGCGCGCCTGCAGGTCAGCCAGGAACTCGACGATCTGATCGCGCGCATCTGCGAACAGGTCCGTCCCGGAGATCGCGTGCTGGTGATGAGCAACGGCGATTTCGGCGGCCTGCATGGTCGCCTTCTCAAGGCGCTCGGGGCCTGAGCGCGGCGCTGTCGGTGCTACCCTGACTGCCGGTTTTTCTGTCGGATCCGCATGAGCAAGGATGCCCAACAAGCAGCACTTCCAGAGCCCGGAGAGCTGCAGCAGTTTGCACAACGGGTGCTGGACATGGCGCGCGACCTCGGTGCCAGCCAGGCCGAGGCCAGCCTGTCGTATTCGCGCGGCTATTCGGTGAGCGTGCGCAACGGCGAGGTCGAGAGCCTGGAGTTCCAGCGCGACCGCAGCCTGGGTGTGACGGTCTATCTGGGACATCGGCGCGGCAACGCTTCGACCGGCGACCTGAGCGATGCCGGCCTGCGCGAGGCGGTCGACGCCGCAACGACCATTGCGCGGGTCACCGAGGAAGATCCCTGCGCGGGCCTGGCCGATGCATCGCGCATGGCCAGCGTGTTTCCGGACCTGCAACTCGATCACCC
>JAJFJX010000225.1 GCA_021773655.1 Panacagrimonas sp. | reverse complement strand
TCGGCGTGCGCGACCGCGCGCTGACGCTGAAGGAAGTCTATGACCTCGTGCTGCCGCTGCTCGATTACGCCCGTGCCAGCGACCTGCCCAGTTCGCATCTGGACGAGCTGTATCGCCTGGCCGGCGTCGAGGACACGCTCTCGACCCTGACCCGGAGTGGCGTCGTGAGCCGCTATGAGGGCGGCACCGACACGGTGTACACCGTCGAGCCGGGCCAGCACCCGGTGGCCGCTTTCTACCGCAACAGTGCGATCCACTGGTTCGTGAACCGCGCGATCCTGGAAGTCGCCTTGCTTGACGTCACCCACGAGGAGGTGACTGGACCGCTTGAACGCGCCTGGCTCTCGGCCTTCGCACTGCGCGACCTGCTCAAGTTCGAATTCTTTTTCAGCGAGAAGGAAACCTTCCGCGAAGAGCAGAAGACGGAATCGCGCCTGCTCAATCCGAAGTTCCGCCAGAAGGTGGGGACGGCCGAGCAGCGCAAGGCGGTGCTGTTCGATGCGCCGTTCCTGATCGCACACCGCGTGCTCACGCCCTTCCTCGAGTCCTACTACATCGTGGCCGACCGGCTCGCTGCGCAGTCCGTTGAGCAGAACATCGACAAGAAGGCGCTGACCGAAGAATGCGTCAGGGTCGGCCGCCAGTATCTGCTGCAGAAGCGCCTCAGCAGCCCCGAGTGCGTGTCGCGCGAGGTGTTTGGCAACGCTCTGGCGCTTGCCGCGAATCGCAACCTGCTCAAGCCAGGCCCGGATATCGCCCGGCGTCGCCGAGAGTTCGCGCAGGAACTGAAGTCCGCCGTGCGGCGCGTTGCCAACATCGAACAGCTCGACCAGGCGCGCCGCGCCGCCGTGGCCACGCAGGTAAACGAATGAAACCGATCGACCTCGCCATCCAGCGCATCCTCGATGGCCCGAAGGGCCCGCAGGTCGGCGCGTTCTTTGATTACGACGGCACCCTGATCGACGGTTATTCCGCCGCCGCTTATTTCACCGACCGGATCAAGCGTCGCGAGATGGGAGGCAAGGATCTGATCGACACGCTCCAGCTGATGCGCAAGAAGGATCTCAGCGACACGGAATTCGGCGAGGTCATCGGCAAGGGCATTCTCGACTGGGCCGGTCAGACCGAGGGCGAGATGCGGGCGCTGTGGAAGCGTCTGTGGCTGTCGCAGATCGGCAGCACCCTGTTCCCGGAGGCCTGGAAGCTGGTGCACGCTCACCAGCGCATGGGCCACACGGTGGCCGTCGCGTCGTCGGCCACGCGCTACCAGATCGAGCCGCTCGCCGAGGAATACGGCATCGAACACATCGTCGCCACCGAGGCAAAGGTCCGGAACGGTCGGCTCACGGGTGGGATCGTGGGTATACCGGCCTGGGGCGAGGGCAAGGCCGCCGCGGTGCGCGCGTTCGCCGCTCGCCTGGCCGTGGACCTGGCGCGGAGCTATGGCTACGCCAACGGCAACGAGGACATCGCCTTCCTGCAGTCGCTGGGCCGCGCCAGCGCAGTGCAGCCCAAGGCGCATCTCGAGCGCGTGGCGAAGGAAGCGGCCTGGCCCATCCTGCGCTTCGATCCGCGCCGGCGCGGTCCGACCGGGGCGATGCTACGAACCGTCGGTGCCTATGGCGCGATGGGGCTCTCTTTCCTGGCCGGCCTGGGCTACTACAGGGCCACCGGCGCGCAGCGCAAGACGGTGGACCTGGTGACCTCGCTGGCGGCGGACTCTGCGTTCGCGGTGCTGGGCGTGGACGTGGAGGTGGTGGGCGAGGAGAACCTCTGGGCGCATCGGCCCTGCGTTTTCGCGATCAACCACCAGAGCAAGTTCGACATGTTCGTGATGATGTACCTGGTGCGCCGTGGCTTCACCGGCGTGGCCAAGGCCGAGGCGCGCAAGGTGCCGGGCTTCGGGCGTTTCATGGAGATGGCCGAGGTCGCCTTCCTCGATCGCAGCGACTCGGGCAAGGCGGTGGACGCCCTCAAGCCGGCGGTGGATCGGCTGA
Source organism: Panacagrimonas sp. (assembly GCA_021773655.1). Lineage (GTDB taxonomy): Bacteria > Pseudomonadota > Gammaproteobacteria > Nevskiales > Nevskiaceae > Panacagrimonas. The sequence continues at coordinate 11,439 of JAJFJX010000225.1, read as the reverse complement.
AGAAGGGTCTGTCGGTCTGCATCGCTCCCGAGGGCACGCGTTCCTGGACGCCGAAGATAGGCAAGTTCAAGAAGGGTCCCTTCCATCTTGCACGCCAAGCCGGGGTGCCGATCGTGCCGGTGGTGATCCGAAACGCCGGAGAGATCATGGGGCGCAACGACCAGACCATGCGCTCGGGCACCGTGCAGGTGGCGGTGCTGCCGCCGGTCGAGGTTTCGTCCTGGCCGATCGAGGAGATGGGCGAGCGCATTGAAGTAGTACGACAGCTTTATGTCGATACCTTGGAGCACTGGCCTCAGAAGCGACAGGCGAATCGACCATGAGCCGTCCAAAGCGCGTCACGGTGCTGGGTGCTGGGTGCTGGGTGCTGGGTGCGGGGTCCTGGGGTACGACAGTCGCGACGCTCGCGGCACGCAATGTCGACACGCCGTTCTGGGCGCGGTGCTGGGCGGGAGAATCGCTGCGTCAGCCGCTCCTCGTGTGTTTCAACACACCTGATCGCTCCGTTCCTTGCGCTGCGCCAGGGTAGGTGCGGTGAGAGCGACTCAATGTCGCTCTCACCGCACCGGACGGACCTCCGTCGCGGACGCGCAATCAAGTCCGACAGGCTGCTAGCCGGCGGGCTTTCCGCATGGTTCCCTTTCCAGAACTTCATTCGATACCAATGAGCAGTTCTATCGGCAACGCTGAAGCCTTGAACAACGACCTTCTCGCCGAATTGCGCGACTGGGGTGGTCCGGCCGAGATGAGCGCCTTCGAGGCGGTGATGTGGCGCGCTGAAGTCGATCCGCGCCTGCGCTCCACCACGACCTCGGTGCTGGTGCTGGACCGCAACCCGGACTGGGCGCGTGTGCTGGCTGGTCACAAATGGGTGGTCATGGCCGTGCCCCGCTTCCGTCAGCGCGTGGTCGATCCCGCCTTCGGTGTCGGCAATCCGGTCTGGGTCGAGGATCCAGACTTCCATCTCGACTACCACCTGCGTCGCGTGCGTCTCCCGGAGCCGGGCAGCGAGCGCCAGCTCTTCGACCTGGCCCAGACCCTGGCGATGACACCCTTCGACAAGGCCCGCTCGCCCTGGGAGGCGACGCTGGTCGAGGGACTCGAAGGTGACCGCGCGGCCTATGTGCTGAAGCTGCACCATGCGACCTCGGACGGCCTGGGCATCATCCAGCTGCTGGCGCGCGTGCTCGGTCGGCAGCGCGAGGCATCCGAGCGCCCGGTTCCGCCGAAGTCCGAGGGCCGCCGGCGGATGCCGACGCCGGCCAAGCTCGCGAGCCGTCAGCTGCGCAACAGCCTGTTCGCGCTGCCCTCGGAGGCGGCGGGCACGGTGTCCACGCTGACACGGGCGCTGGCGCAGTGGATCCGCAACCCGGGTGCCGCACGCAAGGGCATGGATTACCTGTCCTCGTCTCGCCGCGTGCTCGCCAACAAGCCCGTGGCAGGATCGGGACTGTTCAAGCGGCGCAGCCTGTCCTGGCGATTCGACGGCATCGAGTACCCGCTCGCTGACTTCAAGGCCGCGGCCAAGGCGGCGCAGGGCTCGCTCAACGATGTGTTCCTCGCCGGTCTCGTCGGCGGCTTCCGTCGCTACCACGACGAGATGGGCGTCACCCTGGATCGGATGCCGATCGGCTTTCCGATCAGCCTGCGCACCGAGGGCGATCCCATGGGCGGCAACAAGTTCGCTGGCAGCCAGTACGCCGCGCCGCTGGACATTGATGACCCGGTCGAGCGCGTGCGCCACATCCAGAAGTTCGTGCGCGACACGCGCGCCGAGCCGGCGCTGGACATCATGATCCGCCTGATGCCCGCGGTGACCCGCCTGCCGCTCGCCGCCGTCACTGCCATGACGGCCGACTTCACCACGGCGCAGGACGCGCAGATCAGCAACGTGCCCGGCATTCCCTACCCGGTCTACATGGCCGATGCAGAGATCAAGCAGTTTTGGCCTTTCGCGCCGGTGCCGGGGTGCGGAATGATGGTCGTGATGATGTCGCACAACGGCCGCTGCTTTATCGGCATCAACAGCGACCGCGCAGCGGTGACCGAGCCCGAGTTGCTGGTCGAATGCCTGTGTGCAGGCATCGACGAAGTGCTGGCGCTCGGCAAGAGCGCCGTGTCCACTCAGGGGGGGCGTGCAGGTGAGCGCCGCATGAAGCGCAAGGTAAGGCCGCTTGAAGGGCCGTAAGAACGTCTGGATCCACAGGAGGGTTGGCTGTCGGAGCAGTCGCGCTCAACGGCGCGCCGCCAATCATCAAGGCGATCAGCAAATTCCTTTCTCGCTCATCGCGCCGAAGCTGGGGGATCATTTCCGTCGAGCCTGGCCTGGTGTCGCGCGATGCCGGCGTGGTCGCAGACTATGCTGCCGACCCGCTGAACCATCACGGCAAGGTGCCGGCACGCACGCCGGGCCTGATCGTCAGCTTCGTCGAATTCATGCTCGCGGTGCTGCCCCTGATCCGCCTGCTCCTGCTGGTGACGCATGGTCCGCACGACCGTCTGGCCGGTGTCGCGGGCCGCCAGATGGTGGTGGACCGTACCTGCGCGCAGTACGATGCCTTCAAGGTCTACGACGGTCTGTCCAAGGAGATCTTCAACCAGCTGCCGCAGGATCGGGAGATCGTGCGGCGCGAATTTGGCGAATGGGTCAGGGCGCGAGTCGCACCCTGATCGGGTGTGGTGCCAGAGGTCCTCAGCCCGAAGCATTTTTCTTCGTTGGGCGAGCGCTTGTGGCGAACCGGAAATCACGATGAGCGAGCGATCCGTGCAGTTCGAACTCCGCGATGGTATCGCGCAGGTCACGTTGACGCAGCCGGAGCGGGGCAATCCCTTCGATGAGCGATTCTGCGCAGAGCTCTGTGAGGCCGCGATCGACTGCGACGAGACCCCCGGCGTGCGCGCCGTGCTGATCCGTGCTCAGGGCAAGTACTTCAGTGTCGGCGCCGATCTCAAGTGGCTCGGTGCGGACCGCGCCGCGCTGCCGCGCCGGCTCAAGAGCGCGACCGCCGACCTGCACATGGCGATCTCGCGCTTCGCGCGCTGCGATGCGCCGGTCGTGCTGGCGGCGCACGGCCTGGTCACCGGCGGCGCGGTCGCCCTGACCGCGATGGCCGACTTTGCAATCGCAGGGGCCTCGGCCCGCTTTTATGCGGCGTACAACTCGATCGGGTTCGTCAGCGATGGTGGCGGGACCTTCTTCATTCCACGTCGCGTCGGTTCGCGGCGCGCCGCCGAGTTCCTGATGCTCAACCAGACGTGGAGCGCGCAGCAGGCCGAGCAGTACGGCCTGGTTTCGCGCGTGGTGGAGGACGCTCAGCTCGAGGTGGAATCGCTGGCGCTCGCGCAGCAGATCGCCGCTGGTCCCACACGTACCTACGGCGAGATGAAACGCCTGCTGATCTCCACACCCGAGCAGCCACTCGAGACCCAGCTCGAACTGGAAGCGCGAGCGATTGCTCTGTGCGCGAGGACCGAGGATTGCTGGAACGCTATCGGGGCCGTGATGACCCGGCGCAAGCCGGAGTTTACCGGTCGCTGAATCCCGGCGCCGGAACAAGGGCTTCGCCGGCCGCGCGTCCCGCGCTGCTCCTTGCGCAGGAAATCCAGGTAAGCGGTCGGCCACATGAACTCGCTCCAGCCGATGCCCGGCTTGGCGTCGATTTCGCAGCGCATGCCGCCCTCGCTCGCGGTGTCGCTCGGCACGGGCAATGTCTGGAAGGGTTCGAAGTACTCGCTGCATTTTCGCGAACTGCGCCTGGCAGTCACTGGGTCGAGCAGGGGAACGGGGCGGTACGGGGGCAAGAGCGGCATGGCCTCCTCGACCCGGAGCCGAGGGAAGGATGCGGTCGGATTATTAATATGGCACCATACCAATAACCCAAGCATCAACAACCCAAGCGAGAGGCAACGACCATGCCCTACCAATCCGTTTACCGTCACGGCCTGTTCGAGGGGCAGGTGATCCTCATCACCGGCGGCGGCAGCGGGATTGGCCGCTGCGCGGCACACGAACTCGCGTCCCTGGGTGCCACCGTCGCCATCGCGGGGCGCGACGAGGACAAGCTGCTCAAGGTCAAGGCGGAAATTGAGGCAGAGGGCATCGTCGGGCGCGTGAGCACGCAGGTCTGCGACATCCGTAATGAAGAGCAGGTGATCGCCATGGTCGAGGCCGTGCTGGCGCAGCATGGGCGTATCGACGGGTTGGTCAACAACGCGGGCGGGCAGTACCGGCAGCCGCTCAAGGACATCAGCAGCAAAGGCTTTGAGGCCGTGGTGCGCCTGAACCTGTTCGGCGGCTTCATGGTGATGCGTGAGGTCTACAACCGCTGGATGGCCCGGAACGGCGGCAACATCGTCAACATCATCGCCGACATCTGGAACGGGTGGCCCAATTACGCGCACTCCGGCGCTGCTCGTGGGGGAATGTTGACCTTGAGCGAGAGCGCCGCCTCGGAATGGGCCTCGGCCGGTGTGCGGGTGAACTGCGTGGCGCCCGGCGGCATCGCGAGCAGCGGCTTCGACACCTACGAGCCGGAGGCGCAAACGGAGATCCTGAAGTTCCCGAAGACGATTCCGATGCAGCGTTACGGCAACGTCGCCGAAATGTCGGGCGCGATCGTGTACTTGCTCTCGCCGGTGGCCTCCTTCATCACTGGAACCTGCATCCGAGTCGATGGCGGCGCCCCCAACATGCGCCTGTGCTGGAACCCTCCGGTTGAGCACGACAAGTCAAAACCCTTCGTTGGCTTTCACCTGGACGAGATGCCGAGGCTGCTGACCGAAGGGCCCAAGCAAGCGTCACCGAAGGGCTAGCGTGGCCGCAGTTTCGATGCGGTAGACATGCCGTACCATCGTATATAGTATGGAAACATACCAGAAGTTGTGTCGAGGTCGGGGGGCGACTCGGCACTTCCGGCGAGCCATTGGCGGAGGCGAATCGTGGGCATTCAGCAGCAGTTGCGGGACGCGTTCTACATCGGCGGCGAGTGGGTGGCCCCAACTTCGAAGCGACGCTTCGAACTGATAAACGCCGCGACCGAGGAGCTCATTGGCTCGGTACCGGAAGCGGTCGAGGCGGACGTGGACCGCGCCGTGGCCGCCGCGCGCAGGGCCTTCGACAGCCTGGAGTGGTCGCAGAGCACGCCGGCCGATCGAGCCGCCGCTATCGGGCGTTTCGTCGTCGCACTGCAGAAGCGCAGCGACGCCATCGCGCGCGCGGTCAGCATGCAGAACGGAATGCCGCTGTCGGTCAGCAGCGCGCTCGAGGGTCAGTTCTCCATCGGCCTGCTCGCGTACTACGGCGAATTGGCCAAGGGCCTGCAAGCCGAGGAACTGCGTCCTTCCCAGATGGGACGCGAAACCCTGGTGAGCCGTTCGCCGATCGGCGTCGTCGCCGGGATCGTGCCCTGGAATTTCCCGGTGACGCTGGCGATCAGCAAGATTGGTCCGGCGCTCGCGGCCGGCTGCACGATCGTGCTCAAGCCCTCGCCGGGCACGGTCCTGGACAGCTACGTCATGGCGGAAGCCGCCGCCGAGGCGCAACTGCCGCCCGGCGTGATCAACTGGGTCGCGGCGGACCGCGAGGTGGGCGCCTACCTGGTTTCGCATCCCGGCGTGGACAAGGTCGCGTTCACGGGCTCGACGGCTGCGGGCCGTGCCATCGCCCGCGTCTGCGGCGAGCTGCTGCGGCCGGTATCACTGGAACTGGGCGGCAAGTCTGCCGCCATCATCCTGGACGACGCCAATCTCGATTCGGTCATGCAGGGTCTGGCCTCAGCTTCTATGCTCAACAACGGCCAGGCCTGCTTCAACTGCACGCGCGTGCTCGCGCCACGCAGCCGCTACGGCCAAGTGGTGGAGGCCGTTGCCGGCCTGGCGTCCTCGCTCAAGGTCGGCGATCCGCTCGACATGGCCACGCATGTCGGCCCCATGGCGTCCTCGGCTCACCGGAGCCGTGTAGAGGGCTACATTGCCAAGGGTAAGACCGAGGCGCGGCTGGTGGCTGGCGGCGGGCGACCGAAGGGGCTGGATCGCGGCTGGTTCGTTCAGCCGACGGTGTTCGCCGATCTCGACAACAACGCGACTATCGCGCGCGAGGAGATTTTCGGGCCGGTGTTGGCAGTGATTCCCTACACGGACGAGGCCGACGCGGTGCGGATCGCCAACGAATCGGAGTACGGCCTGGGCGGCTCGATCTGGAGCACGGACGAGGCCCGTGCCCGTCGCCTGGCGCGCCGCGTCCAGACCGGTACGATCGGCATCAACGGCTACATGCCGGCCATCGGCTCACCCTTCGGTGGCGTCAAGGCCAGCGGCCTCGGCCGCGAATTAGGTCCCGAGGCCTTGAGCGGCTATCAACAATACAAGTCCACCTATGTGATGGGCTGAGGTAATTATCGCCTTGAGGCTTGGACTACTCAGGGGTTCGTAAGCGCCGCCGACCTGGGAAGCGCTATGCGATCGACGCATCTCGCGGTATCGCGCCGGCGTGGATCTGGGGAGGCCGTTGAACACCGCCGTGAAATGCGACTGGCTGGCAAAGCCGTTGTCCTGCGCGATAACGTTCAAGTCCAGCTGCGGTGTCGCGCAGCAGCTTCTTGGCGGCCGCTACGCATCGCAGGCTCAGGTGCTGGTGCGGTGACAGGCCCGGGCGGCGCGAAAGCGGGGCATCGACGACAGCCGTCCGGAGTCGGCGCGTGCCGTACGCAGCAGGGCGGTCATGGCCGCGCTCACTAGGCGGTCGCTGAAGGCGACGCGGCGCAGCTCTGCGCGGCTCAGGCGAGCCACGGGTTCCGGCATCGCTCCGAGGCAGAAGGTTCCGCACCGGGATGCGCAGGCCGGCCCGCCGGGAGCACGTCACCTGGCCGGCGCGGGGACAGCTACGAAGGCTGCGCTCGGTGATCGCGCGCTGCGAGCCGCCCAGGTGCAGGGCCAGGATCAGCTCTTCGGGTTTCGTCAACTCGAAGCCCTCCATGGGCGGGGTCTTCGATCCGGCTCTCCGGCGATCTCGGGCTCCACCCGGAAGGCAGACGGGAAGGCTTGTCCTGACCTCTAGCTGACTGCGCTGCCCATCTGGACCTCGCGAGCGCGGCGATAGCCGATTTCGAAGTGGACCCCGCATCGAAGCTGGTCGATCGCCGCCTTTGGCCAGGAAGATTCCTTCGACGTTGGCGCACAGCGCGCAGCGCCCACCCGAGCTTACGAGCGTTCCTGCCGTGAGGTCCCCAGCGCTTGATTTCGGCATACGCGACCGGCGACTGCGCTGCGCCGACCAGCGCGAGCGCGGCGGCGATACCGGCAGCCCGGTCGCCTGCCGGCGAATCGCTTGCCTGCCTAGGTGCTCCGCTGGGCCTTCGACGCAGCGGTCGCCGCCTGGCTCGATTCGCGGATCCGGCGCCAGGCCTCGTCACTGAGCTTGGTCAGACTGGCAAAGGTCGAGGGCGCTGCCAGATGGTGGCCGCCATCGATGCAGATGGTCTCGCCGGTGAGGTAATCGCACTGGTCGCTGAGCAGCAGGATCATCAGGTTGGCAAGCTCGCGGATCTCGCCATAACGGCCCATCGGTACCTCGTCTGCCTGGGTCGCGCCGACCTTGGCCTCGTCGGTCGGCGAGAGCATCTGCCAGGCGTATTCGGTGGGGAAGGGGCCGGGTGCAACGGCATTGATGCGGATGCCGTACTTCGCCCATTCTACCGCCAGCGACATGGTCATGGCATTCACTGCCGCCTTGGCCATCGCCGAGGGCACCACGAAGGCCGATCCGGTCCAGATCCAGGTCACGAGCGTGGACACCACCGAGCCCTTGATGCCCTGCTCGATCCAACGCTTCCCGCAAGCATGGGTGGTGAAGAACGCGCCGTTCATCACGGTGGAGGTCACCGCCTCGAAGGCGCGCGGAGACAGGTCCTTGGTCGGTGCAATGAAATTCGCCGCAGCGTTGTTGATCAGGCCGGTCAGGGGTCCGTGCTGCTCCCAGATCTCGCCGATGGCCGCGTCCACCTGTTCCGCCTTGCGGATGTCCACGGTCTGGACGCGGGCGCGGATCTGACCGCAGCTCTCGTTGATCTCTTCGGCGGCCTTCTGCAGCACTTCGAGCCGCCGGCCCCAAAGATGCACCTGGGCCCCGTGCCGGGCAAGGAAGCCGGCGACGCCCTTCCCCAGGCCGGTGCCCCCGCCGGTGATGAGGATGCGCTTGCCCGCAAGGGCGTCTGCAGCATAAAGGGTCATGGCACGTCTCGTTGGTATACTCGTATGGAACCGTACGACATTTTGAGCCAGGATTCAAACGAGCCGCCGAGCGCGATGTCGCATGGTGGGCGGATGGATCGATTCGGGGCTTCGTTAGCCGGGAAGGCAGGCAGGTGATAGGGTGATCCCGTCGTTCCAGGCGGTCCAGGCGTGACGAGACCGAAGCCTGATCCTGACCGAGACAGACTGACCCGGGTTTCGCCGCAGCAGCAATCTCGAAGAGCTCGGGCACCTATCTGCTGAAACCTCCGAGATGTCGTTCGACGAGGTCAAGGTGTCGGTCACGAACCTGATGGGGGCCGATGGCACCGCCTTCGTCATCCTTATGACCGAGCTGCCACAGGAACCGCTGACCATCGCTTTCCAGTCGATGGGCTCGGCCCAGAGTGACTTCGACCTCACCGTGGACCGCGTGCTCAACCGCAAGGCCTTCGGCCAACCCATCTTCGGAGTTCCAGAACACGCGCGACCGGCTCGCCGACCTCAACGCTGACCTGCTGGTGGGCTGGGCCTACGTCGACCAATGCCTGCAATTACACGGCGGCCACGGTTTCATGCGCGAGCTGATTTCCCGCAATCTCTGAGGCGGAGACGCATCGGAGCGCTGGGCCCGGCGTGCAGTTCGACGGGACGGGTCCGGGGCTTTACAGATCTAGTACGGTACCGTACGATTACTCCTGACACCAATTAGGAGCGTCGTAATGTTTGAGCGACGGTTGTTCCGTGAAGAGCACGAGATGTTCCGCTCCACGGTCCGCAAATTCATTGAGAAGGAAATCGCGCCCTTCCACAAGCAGTGGGAGGAGGACGGCATCGTCCCTCGCGAGCTGTGGCTCAAGGCCGGCGAGGCGGGAATGCTGTGCTGCACGATTCCCGAGGAGTACGGCGGGCTGGGGCTCGACTACCTCTTCGACGTGGTGGTCTTCGAGGAGCTGGCGCGCAGCGGCTACACCGGCCCCGGCTTCCTGATCCACTGCGACCTGGTGGCGACGTACATCAAGTCCTTCGGTTCCGAGGAGCAGAAGAAGCGGTGGCTGCCGAAGATGGTGAGCGGCGAGGCCATAGGATCCCTCGGCATGACCGAGCCGCACGCCGGGTCCGACCTGAAGGCTATACGGACGCGCGCGACGCGCGACGGCGACGACTACGTCATCAACGGCCAGAAGGTCTTCATCTCCAACGGCCAGCTCTGCGACGTGATCGTGCTGGCCACCAAGACCGACTCCTCGCAGGGTGCCAAGGGCGTCACGCTGTTCCTGGTCGATACCTCGCTGCCGGGCTTCGTGCGCGGCAAGAATCTCGACAAGCTCGGCATGAAGGGGCAGGACACTTCGGAGCTGTTCTTCGAGGACCTGCGCGTGCCGGCCAGCGCCATGCTCGGCAAGGAGGGCGAGGGCTTCAAACTGATGATGACCAAGCTGGCCCAGGAGCGCCTGGCCCAGGCGGTCCGCTCAGCCACGGTGTCCGAGACCGTCATCCAGTGGACGGTGGAGTACACCGCGCAGCGCAAGGCATTCGGCAAGACCATCGCGGACTTCCAGAACACCCAGTTCAAGCTGGCCGAACTGCAGACCGAGGCGGTGATCGGGCGTGTGTTCACAGATCGCTGCATCGAGCAGTTCATGAACGGAACGCTGACCGAGGTCGACGCGGCGATGGCCAAGATGTGGCTGTCGAACCTTCACTGCAAGGTCGTGGACGAATGCCTGCAGCTGTTCGGCGGCTGGGGTTATCTGTGGGAATACCCGATCGCCCGGGCCTATGCTGATGCGCGTATCGTGAAGATCGCCGGCGGCTCGATCGAGGTGATGAAGCAGATCATCGGTCGCTCGCTGTTCCAGGGACTGCTGGGGCATTCCACGGTGCAGGCGATCTCGAACAGCGAGCCCTTATCCGGAAAACGCGCGGCGTAAAACATTACTTATCGGGCAGCAAGCGCGTACGAACTATCAATTCAGGGAATGCCGAGCTTGGCGGCCAGCCAGGTCGGTGACAGGCGGTGCGACACCAGCCCGGCGTCGCGGTCGGCAAGGCCGCCACGGTGGTGGGTATCTGAAGGCAGAAGGGCGACACGAGGCGCCACTGATTCCGTACCGAGATCAGTGGAGGTTCAAATTCCGGAGAACCGCATGGCATACCAGTCGATCGATCTCAGCGTGAGCGAAGGGCTCGCGCGGGTCGTGCTCAACCAGCCGGAGATCGGCAATCCCATCAACGCCACGTTTTGCGAGGATTGGGCCGCGGTGGCCAACGAGTTGTTGAGCCGGCCCGAGGTGCGCGCGGTACTCATCACGGCGCGCGGCAAGTTCTTCAGCGTCGGCGGCGATATCCAGATGTTCTCGAAGAACCTGGAAACTCTGCCGCAGAAGATTCGCGAGTGGGCCTCCGACCTGCACACGGGCGTTGCCCGCCTCGCGCGCCTGGATGCGCCGCTGGTGGTAGCGGTGCACGGCACGTGCATCGGCGGCGCCTGTGCCCTGGTGGCGAACTGCGACTTGGTGTTCAGCGCGCGTTCGGCACGCTTCGGTGCGGCCTACACGCAGATCGGCTACACCTGCGACGCTGGCGCCACCACGGGACTGGCCTCGCGCATGGGCATCGCGCGCGCGCGGCGCTTCCTGTTGCTGGCCGAGACGTTGGAGGCCGAGGAGGCCGGCCGCATCGGGCTGGTCGATCACGTGGTCGAAGATGCGGTGCTGGTGGAGGAGGCGGAGAAGGCGGCCATCCGCCTGAGCCGTGGCCCGACGCTCGCCTACGGCGAGATCCGCCGTCTGTTCTCGCGGGCGTTGAGCCAGCCGCTGGATGCACAGCTGGAGGACGAGGCCCAGGCCCTGTCCCGCGCGGCTTCCTCCGCCGATGCCCGCGAAGGGATTCTCGCGTTCGTCGAGAAGCGCAAACCCAACTTCCAGGGCCGCTGAGCAGCGCACGCCGAGAGCAGTACGCAGAGGAGAAGGGACATGTGGCTTCACGCCGAAATCCGCAACCTGGGCGATATCACCAGGCACTATGCGCGCTTTTCCCCCGGCAAGACCGCGCTGATCGACGGTCTGGGCCGGCGCAGCTGGGCGCAGCTCGACGATCTCAGCAACCGCGTGGCCAGCAGCCTCGTCGCCAGCGGTGTGCGGTCCGGCGCGCACATCGGATTCTTCGGCAAGAACTCGGCGCGTTACTTCGAGCTGCTGTTCGGCATCG
>JAJFJX010000224.1 GCA_021773655.1 Panacagrimonas sp. | reverse complement strand
AAGATTCGTTCAGCGTGCGTCCCCGCATGAACGCCAGCGGCGCGACCTCGATCACCGCACGCTCGATCAACCGCGCCACGCGCTCGAAACCGAGCATCTCGTAGAGCGCGTCGTACAGCGGACGCAGGTAGGGATCGACCTTCTGCGACATGTCGCCAGGCAGGAAGCCGAGCTTCTCGCCGGCCTCCACCGCCGGTCGCGTGAGCACGATACGACGCACGCGATCCTTCTCCAGCGCCTGCACCGCGCTGGCGACCGCAAGGTAGGTCTTGCCGGTGCCGGCCGGCCCGACACCGAAGGAAAGATCGTGCGTGGCGATGTTGCGCAGGTACTGCTTCTGCAGCGGTCCGCGACCGCGCACCACGCCACGCTTGGTGCGCACCACCACCTCGTCGCCGTCCGGCGAGCCGGAGTCGAGCCCGTGCGTGCGCCTTTCGCCGCCGGTTTCGAGCAGCGCCAGGTGCACGTCCTCGGGTGTCAGCACGCCCTTGGCGCTCTGCTCGAACAGCGCGCGCAGGACCGTCTCGCCGCGGGCGGTGTCGACCGGGTTGCCGACCAGCCGGTAGCGATTGCCGCGACACCGCACCTCGATGCCCAGGCGCAGTTCGATCTGCCGCAGGTGCTCGTCGAAGGGTCCGGACAGATTGGCGATGCGGGCGTGCTCGTCGGTCTCGAAGAGCACATCCGTGTGTTCGTTCATGGGCGGGTCGGGAGTCCGGCGGGTCGCGCCGCGAATGGTCGGCTCAGGCAGCAAGCGGCGTGTCGAGCAACTGACCGCGCAGCGAGTTGGCCGCGGTTTCGGTGATACGCACGTCGAGCACCCGGCCGATGCTGTCGGCCGGCGCATCAAAATTGACCACGCGGTTGGCCGAGATCCGCCCCGCCATCTGGCCGTGCCCGAGTCGCGCCGGACGCTCGACCAGCACCGGCTGCACGCTGCCCACCAGCGACTGGCGAAAGGCGTCGTCAAACTGGCGGATGCGGTGCTGAAGCATCGAAAGGCGTTGCTGCTTGACCTCCAGCGGCACGCCGTCACGCAGGTTGGCGGCAGGCGTTCCGGGGCGCGCGGAATAGAGGAATGAATACGCGCAGTCGAAGCCGACCTCGGCAATCAGCTCCAGGGTGCGTGCGAAGTCGTCATCGGTCTCGCCCGGAAAGCCGACGATGAAGTCGGTGGACACCGACAACCCCGGCCGTGCCTCACGCACGCGCCCGATCTTGCGCAGGAAGTCGGCGCGCGTGTAGCCGCGCTTCATCATGCCCAGAATTCGGTCGGAACCGGATTGCACCGGCAGGTGCAGGTAGGCGCACAGCTTGGGTTGTTCGGCAAATGCCTCGATCAGCGCATCGCCGAATTCGGCCGGGTGCGAGGTGGTGAACCGGATCCGCAAAATGCCCGGGATCTGCGCCACATAGTGGATCAGCAGGGCAAGATCACAGGTTTCGTCGGTATCGCCCATGCGGCCTCGATAGGCATTGACGTTCTGGCCCAGCAGGGTGACTTCGCGCACGCCCTGCCCCGCCAGCTGTGCGATTTCCAGCAGCACCGAATCCAGCGGGCGGCTGATCTCGGTGCCGCGGGTGTAGGGCACCACGCAAAAACTGCAGTACTTGGAGCAGCCCTCCATGACGGAGACGAAGGCGGTGGGGCCTTCGGCGCGCGGCGCCGGCAGGCAGTCGAACTTTTCGATCTCCGGAAAGCTGACATCGACCGCCGTGCGGCCCTCGGCGCGCGCCTGGTCCACCAGTTGCGGCAACCGGTGAAGGGTCTGCGGACCGAACACCAGGTCCACCTGCGGCGCCCGCCGGGCGATGGCCTGGCCTTCCTGGCTGGCCACGCAACCACCGACCCCGATCAGGCGCCGTGGATCAGCGTTCTTCCAGTCGCGCCAGCGGCCGAGCTCCGAGAACACCTTTTCCTGCGCTTTTTCGCGGATCGAGCAGGTGTTGAGCAGCAGCAGGTCGGCTTCCTCGGCATCGTGCGTCCGGATATAGCCGTGTGAACGCGCCAGCACGTCGGCCATCTTGGCCGAGTCGTACTCGTTCATCTGACAGCCGTGTGTCAGGACGAAAAGCTTGGGGGCAGGCATCCGCGCAACAGCGCTCCGAAACAGGGGCGCCGATTATACGGTCGAGGGGGAGCGGCGTCCGATACCGTGTGAATCGAAGTGCTGCTTGCAGCATAAACAGATCATTTATCAATTTTTTATCACTTTCATTCCCGGTCACGCGGTGCACGCTCGCTCCATCGACTGCCGGGCAGCCGGCTGGCGAGCGCCCGCATTGTGCGCCGCCACGGGCAAGGTCGCGGGCGCTCCTGGAATGGCCATGACGCCGCCTGGCCGAGGTCCGATCTTGCGTGTCCACGGGGTCGCAGCACCCAGAGATGGTTCGGGTGGCCCAAGATCCTGAGGTTTGCGCCGCGACCCAGGCTGGTGATCAGCCGTGCCCCGTCGGCTCGCCACTCCGTCTGCCGCGGAACGTCGCCACCGAGGGCCAGCGCCTGTTCGCTGGCAACACTCCACCATCTGGCGCAGGACGTCGCAGCGCTATACTCGCGGCCATGCAAGCCCTTCTGGACTACATGGGGCGACAACTGCATGACGCGCACCTGGAGTTCGTCGCACCCTCCGGAGCCCGCTGGACGCTCGGGCATGGGTGGCCCCGCGCCACCATCGAACTGCGTTGCGATCAGGTGCTAAGACGCATCCTGATGCACCCGCGCTACGAACTGGCAGCCGCCTATGTGCGCGGCGACTGGCAGCCCGCCGGTGGTGACCTGATGTCGGTGCTGGAGGTCGCAACGCGCATCCAGATGCAGTGGGAGGCTCAGCGACGGCCGTGGTGGCAGCGCAGCCTGAGCTGGCTGGGCGAACGCAATTCCTCCCTGCGTGCGCGCAGCAACGTCCACGCCCACTATGATCGGGAGCCGGAGTTCTACGGCAGCTTTCTGGATGCGGACTGGCACTATTCCTGCGGTTACTTCGCAGGAACAGACCGCAATCCGGACCAGAACCTGGACGCGGCCCAGCAGGCCAAGTGCGAGCGCATCGCACGCAAGCTTGATCTGCAACCGGAGGCCAGCGTGCTGGACATCGGCTGCGGCTTCGGAAGCCTGGCGATGTACCTGGCCCGTCATCAGCGCGCGCGAGTGGTCGGCGTGACCCTGTCCACTGCCCAGCTCGAGCACGCCCGCGAGCGACTGCGCGCCAGCGGGCTGCAGCGCCGCGTGGAATTGCGCCTGCAGGATTACCGCCACGTGCGCGAGCAGTTCGATGCGGTGGTCAGCGTGGGCATGTTCGAGCACGTCGGCCGGCCGCAGTACGTGCGCTATTTCCGTACCGTGTTCGAACGTCTGCGTCCGGGTGGAACCGCGCTGGTCCACACCATCGGTCGCAGCGGGCCACCGACGACGACCAATCCCTGGATCCGCCGGAACATCTTTCCGGGCGGGTACATCCCGGCGGCCACCGAGGCGATGGCGGCGATCGAGCCGTCCGGCCTGGTCCTGTGCGATCTAGACGTCTGGCGCCAGCACTACGCGCTGACCCTGCTGCACTGGCACCGACGCTTCGAGGCCAGCCGCGAGCGCTGGGCATCACGCTGGGGCGAGGCCTTCTGCCGCGGCTGGGAGTTCTACCTGCGGGCGTCGGAGGCAAGCTTTCGATGGGGCGATCTGGTGGTGTTCCAGTTTCAGCTGGCGCGCCGCCCGCTGCGACTGCCGATCACCCGTGGCTACATCGACGCGCCCGGATCGACGCGCCCGGATCGACGCGCCCAGGACCGCTTGAGCGCCCGGCCGCCATCACGGCGGCGAGGCCAACTGTGAATCGCCGGCCGCCAGGCATGCGGTCGTCGAGCCGGGTTTCGCCGCCGCCTTCGAGCTGGGCCGAGCGACCCGAACCCAGGTGCCGGCCCCTTGCCGCGCCAGCGCACACCCGGCTGCGCTGAGCTGCTGCGTCTGGGTGCCGACGGCGATCCTCCAACGGTCGGCCGCCTTGCAGTCGGCAGCTTTGTCCCACACGCGGTGCCGACTCCGAAAGGCTCCGCACGAGGGCCGCGACCCGAGCCGTACGATTCAGCTCACCAGGACCACCTTGCCGGTGACCTTGCGATCGGCCATGTCGCGCAGGGCCTGGGCGCCTTCGGAGAGCGGGTACTCGCGCGAGATCACCGGCTTGAGCCGGCCGTCGGCGAACCAGGCGTATAGCTGGCGCACATTGGCGGCCTGATGCTCCGGCTCGCGACGGATGAAGTCGCCCCAGAACACGCCCAGCGAGGCGCAGCCCTTGAGCAGCAGGCGGTTGAGGGCAATCTCCGGAATCTGCCCAGCAGCGAACCCGACCACCAGATGCCGGCCCTTCCAGGCGATGCAGGAGAACGCATCCTGGGCAAACTGACCGCCGACCGGGTCGAAGATCACGTCCGCGCCCTTGCCGCCGGTGAGTTGCTTGACGGCCTCCTTGAGGCCGGTCTGGCTGTAGTTGATTCCCTCGTCGGCACCCTGGGCCTGGCACAGCGCCAGCTTGTCGTCCGAACTGGCCGCGGCGATCACCCGCGCGCCCAGAATCCTGCCCAGTTGCACCGCGGCCAGACCGACGCCGCCGGAGGCGCCGAGCACCAGCAGGGTTTCGCCGGGCTGCAACTGCCCGCGATCCTGAAGCGCATGGATCACGGTGCCGTAGACCAGGTGGAATCCGGCCGCCACGGCTGCGCTCATCGCCTCGGGAACGGCCACGCAGACGGTTTCGTGGCAGACGCATTCCTCGGCGAAACCGCCGATCATGGTCAGCGCGGCAACCCGGTCGCCGAGTTTCCATCGGGTGACCTGGTCGCCGAGCTCGATGATCTCGCCGCAGACCTCGCCGCCGGGAGCAAACGGCGGCGTACCGCGAAACTGGTACTTGTTCTGGATGATCAGGACGTCGGGGAAATTGACGCCGGCAGCAAGCACCCTGATGCGCACCTCGTGGGGCCCGGGCGGGCTCAGCGCCAGGTCCTCGAAGACCAGTGACTCTGGCGGGCCGAACTGTTTGCAGACGATGGCTTTCATGGGGATCTCGTGCGTTACCAGGGATAGAACGGCGGCATGCGGCCGGCGCTGGACGTGAACGCCGGCTGGCGCTTTTCCAGAAACGCGCGCACGCCTTCCCTGCCGTCGCCGATGCTGGTGTAGAACATCGCCAGCGAGTCGACCCGGTGCGCGTCCAGCGGGTGAGGCTGCGCCGAGTTGCGATACATCATCTGCCGGGTCAGCGCGATCGCCACCGGCGACTTGCCGTCGACGAACTTGCGCGCCAGCGCATGGGCTTCATCGAGCAGTTTGTCCGGCGCCACCACGGCCCTGAGCAGGCCGCCGGCGCAGGCGGTTTCGGCGTCCAGAATCTCCGCGCTGTAGGTCCATTCCAGCGCGGTCTGGATGCCGACGATGCGCGGCAGGAACCAGGTCGAACACGCCTCCGGGACGATGCCCAGCCTGCCAAACACGAAGCCGATGCGGGCCTTGTCCGAGGCCAGGCGGAAATCCATCGGCAGCGTCATGGTGGCGCCGATCCCCACCGCCGCGCCGTTGATGGCGGCGATCACCGGCTTGGTGCACGCGAAGATCGCCAGGGTCACGCGCCCGCCGGTGTCGCGCACGCCGTGGTGGATGTCCGGTTCGTCGAGCCGACGACGCATGTCATCCATCGTCGGCGCCAGGCTCTCGTCGAGGCCGAACACGTTGCCTTCGACCGACAGGTCCATGCCGGCACAAAAGGCCTTGCCGGCGCCGGTGACCACCACTGCCCGCACTGCGTCGTCGCGACTGGCGCGCTGGAAGGCATCGACCAGTTCTTCGGCCATCTCCACGGTGAAGGCATTGAGCTGGTGCGGCCGGTGCAGGGTGAGCGTCAGGATGCCGCGCTCGACCTGCCACTGCAGCGTGTTGTAGTTCATGGTGCGGTCCACAAAGTCGGGCCCACATTTTGCGCCAAGGCTCCCGCTCCTGCTTGCGGCATGATGCGGCGCAGGACGTGCTCCGGGGCTCGCATGAACACCATCCTGTACGCAGTGCTGGGCTACATCGGCCTGCAGCTCGCGTTCGCCTGGTGGATGTCGCGGCGCATCCTGACCGAGGCCGATTACCTGATCGCCGGCCGCCGGCTGGGTCCCTGGCTGGCGGTGTTCACGGTGTTCGCCACGTGGTTCGGCGCCGAGACCTGCATCGGCGCCGCCGGCGAGGCC
>JAJFJX010000223.1 GCA_021773655.1 Panacagrimonas sp. | reverse complement strand
CTTTCCGTTCGCCTGCCCGGTCATCGCTCACGACGTCCGACGCGCGGTGGTGAAGCGCTACCCGTACAACATCTACTATTCCGTCAACAGCCAGTTCGTTGACGTACTGGCTGTTTGGCACGGCAGCAGAGATCAGGAGCGCTTGCTGGCCACGCGGCTTGGGCAGTAACGGAGCCAACAAGGAGTTACAACAGGTAGTTACAGAATTACGGTGACAGCTTACTGAGTCCCCTTGTTTCTTCGGGGATTCCGATTGGCAATGATTCCCAGACAGCGTCATTCCCGCGAAGGCGGGAATCCAGAGCACACGAAAAGCTGGCTCTGCCCCCAGATCACGCCGGCCATCCCTGGATTCCCGGTTCGCCTGCGGCGGCCCGACAATGACGGGGTCATGCCGAGCCCCGGGTTTCACCCGGGCTACGGGACTACGGGACTGGCCAGTAGTGTCGGGTTCCCCGCCCACGAGTTGAACAAGCTCCTGGGCATGGTCGAGGCCAATCGTCAAACGTTTGTGGAGGCTTGGAATGAGTTCTTTGGCGCTTAAAGTCGCACCGCGCGCGATGGCGGTTGTGTGCACCGACGATGAATTACGAGTCTCACTCACGGATGGTCGCTGGCTGTCCGTTCCTATCGCGTGGTTTCCTCGCCTGGCACATGCGTCGATGTCCGAGCGCGGCAATTACGAACTGCTCGGCGATGGTCAAGGCATCCACTGGCCGGATGTGGACGAAGACATTTCGGTAATCGGGCTGATTGCAGGGCAGCCTTCGGTAGAGCTCAAGGGCGCATATGCCTAACCAGACGTACATGGATGCCTCCCGCCAGCGAGTAGCCCTGGTGAAACCAGGGTTCGGAGCCAAGAGGGGATGCTCTTTGCGCCGCGCAGGTCGGCCGGCGAGTAGCCCTGGTGAAACCAGGGTTCGGAGACCAGCGTGGCAACTCGGGATTTGGCTTTACCCCCGTCCGGCCTACTTGGGATGCACCTGGGCTTCGGGTCTGAACACGGCAGGCGGCGGCGTCAGTCCACCAAGTCGAGACGTTTCTCGACCAATTTTGTCGGTGTCGCAGAGGCCTCGACATCAGTGGCGTCGAACGCGATCATCTTTTGCGCCGTCTGACTTTCTGCCGGGACGCCCCCAGAGTCGTATACTGCCGCGAAAGAGGCGCTCATGAGCACTGAACCCGAGAACCTTGTGTTGCAGCAATTTCGCGCGCTGCGCAACGCCATGGCCGACATGCAGAAGGAGATGCGGCAGGGATTCACCGCCATCGAGTCCAGGCTGGGAAGGGTGGAGACTGCGCTCGGTGAGGTTCACGGCGATTACGCCTGTCTGTCGGTGCGAATTGACCAGCTTCAAGCAGACACGCGGGCGCTGAAGACGCGGTGCGATACGGTGCAGTAGCTGGCGTAGATCACGGTGCAACTTGGTATTACGGTGACAGCTTACTGAGTCCCCTTGTTTCTTCGGGGATTCCGATTGGCAATGATTCCCCGACAGCGTCATTCCCTCGAAGGCGGGAATCCAGAGCACACGAAAAGCTGGCTCTGTCCTCAGATCACGCCGGCCACGCCTGGATTCCCGGTTCGCCTGCGGCGGCCCGACAATGACGTAGCCAAGCCAAACCCCGGGTTTCACCCGGGCTACGGGACTACGGGACTGACAATGACGTAGCCAAGCAAAACCCCGGGTTTCACCCGGGCTACGGGACTGGCAGCAGGATCCGGTTCTGGTGGAGCAGTGGCGCGCCAACTTGATACGTGTCTGGGCACCACAAGTTCGGCCTTGTCGGGGCGCCAGCCCGACACCACGCCGGCCATGTCGGCGTGGTTCCCCTGCAGGTAGCCGCCACCCGTGCCAAGCGCTTCCTCATGGCGTCGCAGATACCGGGCACCTGACCGCAGTCGTAGCGATCGGTAGCGAACTTACCCCATAGCGGCCGGGACAATGGCAAAACATGCCATTAGATGCCATTATTCGGCAGGAATCTCGAAAGGAACTAGCCATGCAGAGCATGAACATTTCTCTGCCAGACCCGCTCAAGCAATTCGTCGACCGGCAGATCGATCAGGGCCGATACAGCAGCGTGAGCGAATACGTTCGAGAGTTGATTCGCGCCGACGAGAAACGGAAGGCCGAAGAGCAGCTCGAGGCGAAGCTCCTGGAGGGTCTAAACAGCCCGGACAGCACGTTGGCGCCCGCCGAGTGGAGCGCCATCCGAAAAGAGGCACTGGCCCGCCTGGACGCACGCAAGCTGCGTCGCTGATGCCGACGGTCCGCAGGCGTGACACAGCCAGGCTCGACCTGGTTGAGCACTTTGTCTACCTGGCCGAGAACGCCGGTCTCGACGTTGCTGATCGGTTCCTGACAAATGCTGAAACCAGCTTCAACGCACTTGCCGAGCAGCCAAAGATGGGAGCTGCGCTGGCGCTGCGGCCGAGAGAACTCGCCGGCCTGCGGAAGTGGCGGGTCAAGGACTTCGAGAACTACCTGATCTTCTACCTGCCAAGCCCGGATGGGGTATCGATCCTGCGGGTGCTGCACGGTTCGCGGGATTGGTGGAGCCTGCTGGGTATCGAAGGATGGAACCCATGACAGAGTGGCCTGGTTGAACGGCCGAGGTCATCGCCGGCCCCACTCAGGTCGAACAGGACGCCGCGCGCTCCGAAGGAGCGCAAGAATGCGGTTAGCACTGCTAAAAATGTGCAACGACGCGTGAAAACTAGCACTGCTAAAAATCGAAAGGCGCGATTTTCGGCGACGCCTGATTGCACGATCTGCTGTCGTCTGCCGACGGTGCAGGGCGTTACTTCCGATGCACCTCCTTGCGATGTCCCACCTTCACCACCTGCACGATGATCTTTTCGTCGTCGATGCTGTAAAGAAGCCGGTAGTCGCCCTGGCGGATTCGGTGGTTCTCCTCGCCCGCCAGTTTCTGCGAGCCCGGCGGACGTGGGTCGTCTCGCAACGTTTCGGCCTTGGCCAGTACCGATGGATTCCGGGTTCGCCTACGGCGCCCCGACAATGACGGGATTAAGCCAAACCCAGGGTTTCACCCGGGCTGCGGGACCCCCAACCGGTATTCCACCACCTGTATCACCACGCCCGCAGGGGTGGCCGGATCACGTCGGAGTCGGTGGCTGGCATCGTCGGAGTCCGCACAGGACAGGGCAAATGCTGGATGAAGGGGGCTGTACGCGTACGTGCGTACGCACGAACGATGGTGGTCGGAAGCTTTGGGATCATGGAGAAAGGGAAAACGCAACTGGATTAGTTGCATAGAACATAATGTGGGTGTTCAATTAAATTTGCGGAGCCAATAAAAATCCCGTAACGTCGCGCTGGCTGGAATCCGCCGTGCAAATTGGCGGGCTATCAACCTACCCAGGAGGCAACTTAAATGAAGAAACTGCATCTGTTCGCGGGCGCCGTGCTGATCTGTGCGTCCTTTCAGGCATCCGCTGAGCGGCTGCCGTCCCTTCCGCTGCCGGCCCTGCCCAGCCTTGGTGCCTTGACTGCACTCAACAGGCCCCTTGCTCCGGTCATCGTTCTCCTGACCTCGGCCTCCAACCGTCTGACCCCGCTCACCGGCGGAGCGTCCCTGCTCACCAACGGCCTGGCCCCGGTCACCGCGATCGTCGGTCGGGTCCTCGTTCCGGTCCTCGTCCCTGTCCTTGATCGCGTCGTCACTCCCGTCCTTGATGGCACGGGCGGCGGCCTCGCCCAGCCGCGGTCGGGCGACGCTGGTCTGATGCCGGCCTTGCCGGGCCTGTCCTGAGCCGGTTCTTGAAGCAAGAGCTTGCTCGACCAGAGTAAGCGGTGACTCCACTGCATTCTGATTCCGTGCGCTGCGGGGCAGGGCATGCAGGTACGCCACCGGCGCGCGTCAAGGCGGTCATGGTCTGAAGTTTCAGGCTGCAACCCGAATATCGCCATAGATGATTGGGATTGGCGCGGGATTGGCGCGCGGATGTTTTGAACGATGCCGTCACGCTCGGAATTGAGCGTGGCGGCATCGAACAGTGCTCATTGGGATTCAGAGC
>JAJFJX010000222.1 GCA_021773655.1 Panacagrimonas sp. | reverse complement strand
AACCTCATCAGCGAAGTGTCGCGCACCCTGGCGCTGGCCGTGCGCCTGTTCGGCAACATGATGAGCGGCGCCATGATCATCGCCATCCTGCTGGCCATCACGCCCTTCGTGTTCCCCGTGATCATGACCGTGCTGGGGCTGCTCACCGGCATGGTGCAGGCCTACATCTTCAGCATTCTGGCAGCCGTGTACATCGCGGCCGCGACCCGCACGCGCGCCCGCGAACCGATGCCGCTCGCGGCTCATTGAAACCGCAGCCGCTCACCTGAAGGACCCTCCCATGGACGCACTGACCCTCATCGCCATCGTTTCCATTTTCACTGCCGGCATCACGACTGCTTTTGGCACCATGGCGCCAGCCTTGGCCGAAGGCCGGGCGGTGGCAACTGCGTTGACCTCGCTGGCGCAGCAACCCGATGCCTCGGCGACGATCACGCGAACGCTGTTCGTCGGCCTGGCGATGATCGAGTCCACCGCGATCTACTGCTTCGTGGTCTCTATGATCCTGATCTTTGCCAATCCGTTCTGGAACCAGGCCATCGCGGCCGCTGCGGCGGCGGCCGGGACCTAGCCGTGCTGATCGACTGGTTTACCGTCGGTGCGCAGACCCTCAACTTCCTGATTCTGGTCTGGCTGATGAAGCGCTTCCTGTACCGGCCGATCCTGCAGGCCATCGACGCGCGCGAGCAGCACATCGCGGCAGAACTCGCCGACGCCGATAGCACTCGTGAACAGGCACGCACAGAGCGCGAGGCGTTCCGGCACAGGAACGAAGCGTTCGATGAGGAGCGCGCTGCACTAATGAGATCGGCAACGGAGGAAGTCAGGATCGAACGTCAGCGACTGCTGGATGAGGCGCGCACCGCAGCGGACGATCTGAGCGCCCAGCGCGACACGCTTCAGCGCTCGGAAGCCCGCGATCTGCATCAGGAACTGCGTCATCGCACGCAACAGGAAGTGTTTGCAATCGCCAGAAAAGCGCTCGCCGATCTCGCCACCGAAAGTCTGGAGGCAAGTGTGGTCGAGTTGTTTATCCGTCGCCTCGACGCGATGCAGAGCGCCGACAAGGCACGTCTTGGAGAAGCACTGCGGACGGCGTCCCAAACCGCGCGGCTGAGAAGCGCATTCGAGCTGAGCGAGGCACAACGCACGGCGTTGCGGGACGCGCTCAACGCGGCGTTCTCCACCGAGCGCGAGGTGAGCTTCGAACTTGCGACGGATCTGGTTGCCGGAATCGAATTGAGCGCGAACGGACAGCGCCTGTCCTGGAATATCGCGGATTACGTCACCACGTTGGAGCGCGGCGTCGACGAGGTTCTGGCGAAAAGGGGCAAGGCTCTGACTGGCAACGTGCAGCCGGAGACCGCCAACGCATGACCGAAGAACCGCACGGGTTGCTCGGAGTTATCGACGCGGCGTTCGATGACATCAGCAACGCGAGGCATGGCTACACGCCAGAACTGATCCCGCGTGAGGTGGGACGCATCACCGAAGTTTCGTCCGGCATCGCCCGCGTCAGTGGCTTGCCCGGCGTCGGCTTCGAGGAGCTGCTGAGTTTCCCCGTTGGCGTCAACGGCATCGCGTTCAATCTCGACGAAGACGATATCGGCGTTGTGCTGCTGGGCGACTACTCGCAACTGCATGCCGGCGATGACGTCGTGCGCACCGGCCGGGTCATGGACGTGGCGGTCGGTGACAGTCTGCTCGGGCGCGTCATCGATCCCAACGGCCGCGCGCTGGATGGACTCGGAGCCATTGCCAGCGACAAGCGACTGCCGATCGAACGACGGGCCGCGGCCATCATGGAACGCGCGCCCGTCACCGAACCGCTGCAGACCGGCGTCAAGGTGATCGATGCGCTGATCCCCATTGGCCGTGGCCAGCGTGAGCTGATTCTCGGTGATCGCCAGACCGGCAAGTCCGCCATCGCCGTCGACACCATCCTCAACCAGCGTGGACAGGATGTGCTGTGCGTGTACTGCGCCATCGGCCAGCGGGCTGCGGCCGTGGCCCGGGTGGTGAGCGTGCTGCGCGAGTCCGGTGCCCTCGAATACACCGTCGTGGTGGTCGCCGAGGGTAACGATCCGCCGGGCCTTGCGTACATCGCGCCATATGCGGCGACCAGCATCGCCGAGCATTTCATGGAGCAAGGGCGCGACGTGCTGATCGTCTACGACGATCTGACCCAGCACGCGCGTGCGTATCGCGAACTGTCCCTGCTGCTGCGACGCCCGCCGGGGCGAGAAGCATTTCCGGGCGATATCTTTTATCTGCACTCCCGGTTGCTCGAGCGCTCCACGCATCTGAATGCGCGGCGCGGTGGCGGATCACTGACCGCGCTGCCCGTGATCGAAACCGAGGCGCAGAACATCTCGGCGTACATCCCGAACAATCTGATCTCCATCACCGACGGACAGATCGTGCTGTCACCGTCCCTTTTCGCGCTGGGGGTTCTGCCGGCGGTGGATGTGAGTCAGTCGGTGTCGCGAGTCGGCGGCAAGGCACAGCGTGCGGCCTATCGAGCCGTGACCGGCGACCTCAAGCTGGCCTACGCGCAGTTCGAGGAACTGGAAACCTTCGCCCGCTTCGGTGCGCGGCTCGACGACGAGACGCGCCATGCCATCGAGCATGGCCGACGTATCCGCGCCTGCCTGAAACAACCGGAATCCGATCCGCTGTCGGTATCGGCGCAGATCACCATCCTGCTGGCGCTGACCGCCCAGCTTTTCGACCCGATCTCGTTGCAGCAGATGGCCAGTGCCGAGCAGGCGTTGCGGGTAGCGGCGGCAGGCCTGCCTTCCGGGTTGTGTGCACGATTGGTGTCACCAGAAAAACTGAGCGATGCGGATCGCGCCTCGATCATTGCGTTTGCGCGTCGCACGCTCGATGGGTTCCTTGCCACGTCCAGCCTGGCGGGCCACGCCTCACCGGACGCCGCGGTCCCGCCAGGCCCGGCACCTGACGCAACTCCGGGTGCGGGTCCAGTGCCCTGACGTCCAGATCTCCTGCCTCGCGCCTCTTCTCGTTGAGCACGCGCTACGGCACAACCGATCACTGGGTTTGGTCACGGTGCGCGCTGGGATTGCATGTGTGGTTGCGAACAGACACTGGCCAGCAGTGGGGCGATGCTCACTCGTGAAGCTCATGCGCGAGCCCGTCCTTGCGCCTCATCTGGAAGGAGTGCCGTTGTCCACCGCGACTGCCAGCTACCGCGACCTCACCCAGACCGTCACGGCCCGATTGGCGACCCTGCGTGCCAGCACGCCGGAGGTCATGATGGGCTTCACCGAACTGGGACGCGCAGCGACCGCCGACGGCGCCCTGGACCGGAAGACCAAGGAACTGATTGCCCTCGCGCTCAGCGTGGCATCGCGATGCGAGCCGTGCATCGGCTTTCACATGCGAGCGCTCGTCTCCATCGGCGTTACGCGCCAGGAAGTGGACGAGATGCTCGGCGTGACCACGTACATGGGCGGCGGACCTTCGCTGATGTACGCCGCCAGCACGATTGCGGCGTTCGACGAGCTCTCCCGTGAACCAGCGGCCTAGGCCGTTGCCGAACGATCACATCGAAATGAGTCAGGCCCTGCCTGGAATCCGTGCAGCGTCGTTCGACGTCCGCCGTCTTCTTGCACACGAGGCGTATCCACACCCGGTAACAAACCTGCGCCTGGTCGAGACGCACATCTCCTGGGTGCTGTTGACCGGCAGTTTCGCCTACAAGGTCAAGAAACCGGCCAATCTCGGCTTCCTGGATTTCTCGACCCTCGAGTTGCGACACGCCGCGTGTCTGGCAGAACAGCGCCTGAACAGGCGATTCGCGCCGGAGCTCTACCTGGATGTCGTCGCGATCCGCGGCCACGGCGGTGCCGCTGCCATTGATGGCGCAGGGCCGGTGATCGAATATGCGGTCAAGATGCGCGAGTTTCCACAGGCGGCGCAGCTTGATCGTCTGCTGGCTGCCGGTGGGCT
This sequence comes from Panacagrimonas sp., assembly GCA_021773655.1. Taxonomy (GTDB): domain Bacteria; phylum Pseudomonadota; class Gammaproteobacteria; order Nevskiales; family Nevskiaceae; genus Panacagrimonas. Next base: position 2,116 of record JAJFJX010000222.1, on the reverse strand, counting down.
CGAAGCCACCGAAATCGAGACTTTCGCGATTTCCATCGCCGAGTTCCACCAGGCGGCGCCGAGGGAAGTTGCTGACGAGCCACACAGCCCGCCAGAGTCGATCCAACTGAGTGCCCACGACAACTTCGTGCGTCTGCTCTCGCGCACCGAGCGCCCCACCCACAAACGGCTGGAGTCGCTCGCGCTATGGACCAGGGCTCGCGGCGAAACGCTCCTCGGACTGATGAATGAACGCCGCCGCGCCGGGTTCGTCCGCGAACTGCATGGAGATCTCCATCTGAGCAATGTGGCCAGGATCGGGGGGCGTCTGCTGCCGTTCGACTGCATCGAGTTCAGCGAGAAGTTTCGCTGGATCGACGTCATCAGCGACTTCGCATTCCTGACCATGGACCTGCACTTTCACGGACGTCCGGACTTGGCCTACCTCGCGCTCAACGGCTATCTGGAGTCCACCGGCGACTACGCCGGAGTACCCCTGTTGCGATATTTCGAAATCTACCGCGCCCTGGTACGCGCCAAGGTGGCGCTGATTCGCGGAGACACTTCTGACGGCGATGCCCAGGCGGTGCAAGCTGCGAACCTGGAGGGTTATGTGCGCGTCGCCGAGCATCGGAGCCATTTGGAAGGACCCGCCATGATCCTCATGCACGGGATGTCAGGGTCCGGAAAAACCTGGCTCAGCCATCGGCTGATGACCGCAATGCCAGCGGTGCGCGTGCGCTCGGACGTCGAGCGAAAGCGGTCAAATGCCGCGGAGCCGCGCGCTGCGTCAGGCTCGACACTGATGCAAGGCCTCTACTCGTCTGCGGAACTGGCGAGAAGCTATGCCCGACTGGCCGAGATCGCGACGTCGATCATCGAAGGCGGGGAGAACGTCATCGTCGATGCGGCGTTTCTGAATCAGGCCGAACGGATACGATTCCGCGAACTGGCACGCAAACTCCAGGTTCCCCTTGTGATCGTGTCGTGCCGAGGCACGATGAGAGAGCTCAACCGGCGCATCGCCGAGCGAATGCGCGTGGCGACCGACGCCTCGCAAGCGGATCACGCCGTTCTCGAACACCAGATGGCTACCGCAGATCCGCTGACCGAGGACGAGCTGGCCGCCACGCTTTTCGTGGAGACTGGAGACGCCGAGCAAGTGAGCGCCTTCATCGGGCGTCTAAGGACAGAGCTGCTTACTGACGTCCCTGGACCGGCACAGTGATCCGCTCGGGCATCCGAGCGCGCTCCGGCCGCTCCTGTCCTCCACGAGAGTGATGGCGCCTTCATCGCGCAAGTTCGCTACGGTCCACAACGAACCGGCACCTGACGCAGCTCCAGCTGCGGGTTCAGTGCCCTGACGTACAGACACCGCTCCTCGCGCTTCCTATCGTAGAGCGCGCGCTACGGCTCAACCGACGTCCGGGTTTGGTCGCGGTGCTCCACCCCTTGCAGGAGAGATCCGTATGATGCGCACCATGAAGGAGCTGGAGGGTTACACCATCGGTGCCACCGATGGAGAAATCGGGCACGTCAGGGATTTCTATTTCGACGATGCCACCTGGGTCATCCGCTACCTGATCGTCGATACCGGATCCTGGCTGTCGAGCCGCGAGGTGCTGATCTCGCCGATGTCCATCGTCCAGCCGAACTGGTCCGGGAAGCGCTTGCCGGTGGCGCTGACCAAGGAACAGGTGAAAGGAAGTCCCGATATCGATACCGACAAACCGGTGTCGCGACAGCACGAGGAAACCTACCTGAGTTACTACGGCTTCCCGCTGTACTGGGGTGCCACCGGACTCTGGGACGCGGCGGCGAACCCCAGTATGGCCGTGACCGGCATGCCGGTCGTTACGCCGTCTCCAGCCGCCGAAGCGGAAATGGATCAGGCCCGGGCAGATGCCGATGCCTCCGCGCACAGTGACGACGATCCGCACCTGCGCAGTTGCAAGGCGGTGATCGGTTACCACGTCGCCGCCAGCGACGGAGAGATCGGCCACGTCGAAGGGATGCTCGTCGATGACGAAAACTGGGCCCTGCGCTACCTGGTCGTGAACACCAGCAACTGGTGGATGGGGCATTCGGTGCTGATCGCGCCGCAATGGATCAAGGGCATGAACTGGTCTGCCGAAAC
>JAJFJX010000221.1 GCA_021773655.1 Panacagrimonas sp. | reverse complement strand
CGACCATCCGGTGCGCCCGCGTGGGACGCAGGCGCGCAATCGCACTGCGCGATCCCACCACGCGACGATCAAGCTGCTCGGCGAGCGATCCCTGATCGTCTGCAATGAGAATGCGCGCCACCGATTGCAGCAGCACGCGGTCCTCGTCAGCGATCTGTTCGGACCGGCGCATGAAGATGCCACCCGGACGATCGATCGCGTTGGCCGCAACACCCTGGGCGATCAGCGCGAGGATGCGGTCCTGCAGGAGCTGCCGGTAGCTCGCGTGATCTTCGTTCCAGATCACGAGATCGACCGCCAGGCCTTTCAGTCGCCAGTACGCGTGGCACTGAATCAGCTGCCTTGCCAGATCGATGCGATCGAGCTGCGACATCTTGAGCAGCACGATGGGCAGATCGCCTGAGATTGCGTAGGCCCACAGCCCCGACTGCCCGCGCCGGTTCTGCACCAGCAACGCCGCGTCGGCACGCAGGGCCGGGCCGGCGAACAGGACGGCACCGGCAAGTCGACGATACAGCTGCGCGTCCGCCTCGCTTGCATTGATCTGCCGAAGGGTAACGCCAGCGTGCGTCCACGCGAGGTCAAACACGCGGTCCGCAAGGTGCCGGTCCTGGTACTTGCCCAGCAGCGCCATGCACGCTTCGCGGCTGTCGGCCGCACCCAGGATCCAGTCCAGCGTCGTGGATTCACCGGGACCGAGCGAGACTTTGCATCGGATCGCGACCATCGGATCGAGAACCGCCCCCGCACTGCCCGAAAGCGCCGCGTCCAAGTACATTGCCGCCGGGTCGGCGAGACTGCGACCTCGACCGATGAAACGCAGCCGGTCGGTCTCATAGGAGACGTCACTGACCGAGGCACCATTGGAGGCCATCAGGTGCAGCATCCAGGGCGAGGCCTCGCCGATGGATCGTGCGCGCCGGTTGCACAGGATCGCGCGACGCGCCGCGACGATCTCGGTCTGCACGAAGAGATTTCCGAATGCGGTCTGCGCAGCGTCGGCTGCGGGGATCCCGAGCACCACCTCGGCGTAGCTGGTGATCTCGATCATGCGGCGCGTGGCCGCATGATTGGTGATCCGCAGGCGGCGCAGTTCGATGTCGTCCTCCGGCGACACGACTATCTCGGAATACGCCTCGATGTCGTGATCGCGACGCCGGAACTCCGCACGGCCCTCGGAGAACGTCGCCTCGTAGCTGTCGGCGCGCCGCAGCGTCGGCTGGTGGGCGGCAGACCAGAACGCGCCGCTGTCGACATCGCGCAGGTACAGGAACGTACCCCAGTGATCGCGCGTCGCGTCCTCGCGCCAGCGCGTTACCGCGAGGTCATTCCAGCGGCTGTAGCCACCGCCGGCGTTGGTGACCATGACGTGGTAGCGGCCGTTCGACATCAGCTGCACCTCGGGCGTCGGCGTATCGGCGCTCAGCGGCAGGCCCGTCTGTGAAGCGCCCGCATCCTCAAGCACCGTGTCCTCGCCCGCTCCGCCGTCCGGCAGATGGAATTCGGTGGTCTTCGGCACGCGCTCCTGCAACAGTGGCAAGGTGGCGCGGAACAGCGGCATGGATTCGAAGCGCCGCTGCATCGGCTTCTTCAGCAGTACGTGCGCGAGCGCGAGCATGCTCATGCCCTGGTGATGTGCCATGAAAGATTGCAGCACCACGCTCGTACGGCCGCGCGGCGTCCGCGCGGGCGAATAGTCGATGGCCTCGTAGTATCCATAGGCGCCGTCCATGCCAGCGGCGCTGAGCCGTTGCAGGTTTGCGAATGCCGCGCGCGGCGCGACCATCAGCGCGAGCACGCTCGCGTACGGGGCCACGACACGATCCGCCCCAAGCCCGCGCTTGAGCCCAAGCGAAGGCACTCCGAAGGCGTGGTACTGATAGTTCGCGTCAGCATCCATCGCGGAGTAGCCAGATTCCGACACGCCCCAGGGCAACCCACGCGCATCGCCGTACGTGATCTGCTGCGCCACGGCCTCGCGGCAGCTTTGCGCAATCAGGCTACCCTCGTAGCTGGGCATCACCAGCTCGGGCATCAGGTACTCGAACATCGAGCCGCTCCACGACAGCAGCACGGGATTGCCGCCTGCGCATGTGAGTCGACGGCCAAGCGCCCACCAGTTGTCCTGCGGCAGTTGACCCTGCGCAATGGCGACGAAGCTGCACAAGCGCGCCTCGGACGCGAGCATGTCGTAGCAGCCGGGATCGCGGCGCGACTCGTCCACGTTGTAGCCGATCGCCAGCAGATGACGGGAACGGTCGTAGAGAAACTCGTACTCCATCGTCGCGAACGCCTCTGCCTGCTCGACCAACGATTCGACCTCGACGATGCGCGCTCGCGCGCGATCCCGAGCGAGCAACAACAAGGCCCGCAGCTCTGAAAGCCAGGCACGAGGATGAGCGGGGCCGCTTCGCATCAGTTCTACATCGAGCCGGGCGAGGCGCGGTTCCGACCGATGCGCAAGGTCCGCCAGGGTCGGACTCTCGCCGAATGCGACAAAGGACTCGAGTCCGTCCGGTGCCGACCTTAGTTGCAGCCACGGCGCAAACTGCCGCAGTTCGTCTCGCGCATCGCACGACTGCCGCACCAGCGCCTCGATCCACTCCGCAGCGGGTCCAGGATGATCCGCCTGCGTGTCCGTCATCCCTAATGCACCGGTTGCAACGCCGTCCAACAGGTACAACATCCTGGGCAGATCCGGCGCAGCATCGAGCGTGGCTTCATGCAGCAGCGCTTTCGCATCGGCGACGATGCCCAGCAACTCGCCGGAAGCGCGTTCCTCGATTTGCGCGAGCGTATCGGCCAGTCCTGCGAACAGGCACGGGCCGGCCACCGGCTGGTTCGGTAGCGAGTTGAGCCCGGCGCGCAGCGTAAGCAGGTGCGCGGCCAGATTGCCGCTGTCGACCGTCGAGACATAGCGCGGGGCGAGCGGCAGCAGCGTACGGGTGTCGTACCAGTTGAAGAAATGTCCGCGGTGGCGCGGCAGCAGCGTGAGCGTGTCAAAAGTACTGCGCGTACGTTCGATCAGGCCGCGGCTGCTGATGAACCCGAAATCCCTCGCGGCGAGCGTCGCCAGCAAGGCAAGGCCGATGTTGGTGGGCGAGGTTCGGTGTGCGATTACCGGCAGCGGCGTTTCCTGGAAGTTGTCCGGCGGCAGCCAGCGATCCTCGGCACCGACGAAGCGCTCGAAGAATGCCCAGGTGCGCCGCGCGAGTCGGCGCAGGTGCACGCGCTGATCCGCGTCGAGCGTTTCGTCTCTAGCGTGCAGCGGGCGGCTCATCCAGTGCACGAGCGCCGGCGCAAACAGCCACAGCAGCAGGATCGGCGCAGCCAGCACCAACTCCAGATATTGCGACTGGATCGAAATGATTGCAGCTGCCGCGATTCCAAGCAGTGGGGCAATCCACATCACGCGGAAAGCGCCCAGCATGGTTAGATCGCGTCCGCGCGCGCCGCCGCGCAGCACCACGCCCCACTCGAGCAATCCACGGCGCGTGAACCACATCCGATACAGCGTGATGCCAATTGCGCGCAGGCTGCATAGCGCCTCGTAGGGTAGACAGGAGAGGCGGAAGCCGGCCTGCACGAGCCCGCGCAGCGTTGCGCGCAGCACCGTCGCGCCATGCCGCGCGCTGCGCGATTCATTCATCTTGCGAAACAGGTTCACCAGTCCTGCCATCACGGGCTGCACGACGAGGAGCCCGATTACCGCGAGCGAAGCGCCGGCCGACACTGGTAACGCAATCCACCCGATCAGCAGCATCGCCATCAGGGCAGGCGCCACGAGACTGCGACGTAGATTGTCGAAGATCTTCCAGCGCGACAGCAGCGAAAGCGGATTGGACCGACTACTGCCGTTCGGACCCGGCACATGGGGCAGCAGCCACGCGGCAATCTGCCAGTCGCCGCGGATCCAGCGCTCACGCCGACTCATGTCGGCGCTAAAGCGCGCGGGATAGTCCTCGAACAGTGAAACATCGCTGATCAGGCCGGATCGCGCGTGGCAGCCTTCGAGCAGGTCGTGGCTGAGAATCCGGTTGTCGGGAAAGCGGCCGTGCAGCGCGAACTCGAAAGCCTCGACATCGTAGATGCCCTTTCCGATGAAGGAGCCCTCACCAAAGCAGTCCTGGTACACGTCGGAGGCCGAGCGGGTGTACGGATCGATTCCGGACTCGTCACTGTGCATCAGCGAATAGCGCGAGCGTTCCGCGCCAGACAGGCTGGTGGTGACCCGCGGTTGCAGGATGCCGTAGCCGGAGCACACCTTCGTGCAGGTCGCGTCGTAGCGCGGCACGTTCAGCGGGTGCGCCATCGCCGCCACCAGCTGCCGGACCGAGTCGCGCGGCAGTCCGGTGTCGCTGTCGAGCGTCACCACGTATCGAATCTTTGCGCCTGGACCGAGCGCGCCGACCACAGTGGAGAATCGCTCGAAGTTGCCGCTGCGCAGGGCGGCATTGAGATCGGCCAGCTTGCCGCGCTTGCGCTCGTGCCCCATCCAGCGCCGATCCACTGCGTTCCATCGGCGCGGACGGTGCAGAAGAAGAAATCGATCCGCGCTGCCATTGCCGTACTTCTGGTTGAGCGTGGCAATGCCGAACGCCGCCTGCGCCAGCAACGCGGCATCCGTCTCCGTGACTTCGTGATCGGCATCGCAGAAATCGCTGAGCAGTGCGAAATGAACCTTAGAGTCTCGATTGCCGAGAAAGCGCACTTCCAGCGCCTCGATCAGTTCTTCAACCGCCTGCGTGCTCCCGAGCATGGAGGGCACCACCACCAGGGTGCGCTGCAGCTCCGGAATTCCGAACGCGTAGTCCATCCGCGGCAGTCGTTGCGGCGCGACCAGCAGGGTCGAAAGCCAGTTCACGAGCGAGGACGCGAGTTGGCTTGCGGCTATCAGCGTGACCAGGATCAGCAGCGTCCGCAGGGTGCCCGCTGTTCCGTCCGCGTCGACCCACGCCAGGAACGCGGCGGCAATCAGCACGGTGAGCCCCATGATCGCGCCGATGTGGAGCGCCAGTGGCTTTCGTTGCAGCGTCCTGCCGATCCGTTGCATCAGTGCAGGTCGATAGGCGACGGCTCGTTCCAGCTCCACACGTCCGTGATCGATCAGGTAGTAGCCGACGTGTGCCCGCGCCGCATCCGACCCATCGGTCATCGCGGCGTGATGCGCCAGCGCGACGGCCGCGGCAGCCACGTCGTGCTCTGCGCAGTCGCTGTGTCGCGCCAGTTCCGCCACCACGTGCCGGTACCTGTCTCGTGTCGCAAAATCCATATCGCGATGTACCGAACGCGGGAGGGCTGAATCCTCCCGCAGCGTCTGCTCGACCCGGCTCACGGCCTCGACGAAGTCATGCCAGTCCGTCGCTCCAAGCAGACGAAGACTGCCGATGCTGTTGCTGATCGTGACCTGATCGGCCGCCTGCTGCTGGTTTTCCTCGTGCACAAGTTGCGCGATGGTGAGGCTAGATTCGGCCAGACGCTGTTCGATCCAGGTCAGCGGCAGTGCCAGTGCCGGGCCGCGACCTTGCAGGCAGCGAGCGAGTTCGGCGACGAATGCGCTCACCAGCGGCGGATCGGAACGTGCCATGTCGGCGATCACCAGAATCAGGTCGCGCGGCGTATTTTCCGCGGCGTGCAGCATGCGGTCAGACCAGGCCTGCGCATGATCGCGGTGACGGCCGTTGGCGATAACCCGACCGCCGACCCTGCGCAGATTCTCGATCAGCGCCAGCCTGAGCATGATCGGCACCGCCCACAGCTCGCCAAGGGTGAGCGGCGCGAGCGTCTGGTAGGCCGTGACGAACCTGCGCAGCGAATCCGGATCGATCCGCCCGTCGCCATGCGCGATCGCTTCCAGCGCGAGGTCGTAGACGCGCGGAAATCCAGCGGATGCACCCTGGTCGAGATGCACTTCGAGTCGCGAGAGTTCTCGGCTGTAGCCCTTCGGCAGGTGCCGTCGCGCAATCAGGATCTGCTCCCGGATCAGGTGTCCGTTGTCCAGCAGCCACGCGGCCGCGGGAACGAGTCTGATTTTTTGCGCCGAGGCGACACCCAGACTGCGAACCGTGTCGAGTAGCAGTCGTTCGTTCTCGTCGAGACGTTGCAACAGCCGGTCAGGGCCCTGGGATCGCCCCACGCGATGCGCGGCGGCCAGTCCGAGACCGTGCTGCGCCATCTGGTCGGCGCTGAAAAGTTCTGCTCGCAGTGGGCTTGAATCCTCCGGGGGTTCGCGGTCCTCATGAAGCGTCCACCACTGGTTCACCGCTGCCGCGGCTCGCGCCAACCCGATCCTCACGTAGTGCACACCGACGATGAGCGCAGGGTCTGGAGGCACGGCGCCCGCCCGCTAGTCGCCCGCTCGCCTACCCGTCCGGAGCTTGGCGGTATCGGGGTGCGAATGAACGCCGAAGTCACCGGGCTTGAGCAGACCGCGAGGGCTTGACGAGTGCCCGTTTCCCCGAGCCGCGAGCGGCAACTCATCCTTGCAGCCCGCGTCGCCTTCGGGGCCAACCCAGGCGATGGTGATGCTGACATCGGTCCAGCGCTATTTCTCGCGACACCGAGGCGCGTGGAATGTCCGGAACTGCAACGCGCCGCCGTGCATCTGCACGGCGAGCGGACTGCGGACGAACCGCTCTGCAAACAATTCCACATTCAGATCGGGAGCCTGCTCCACCTGCCACTGCTTTTTTTCATCCGGGATTTCCGCCGACACGTCGGTACTTGGGTCTGCTGCATGGCCCCGGCACGCGATCAGAAACCGGTATCAACGCCCTTTCCTGCGAGTTCGGGGACACAGTCCCCTTGTTTAGCTGCCGCGGGCGGTTCCTGTCTGTGCGCCATCACACGTCGCATCTCGCGCGGGACCGCCACTATCGCAGCACACGCTACGAAGCAGACGAAGCAGACGAAGCAGACGAAGCCTCGACCTTGAACATCGCGATCTTCGGATCCGGCTACGTCGGTCTGGTGACGGCGGCCTGCTTTTCGGACGCCGGCAACGATGTCCTGTGTGTGGATATCGACGCCGCGCGCGTCGAAGGCCTGACCCTCGGCGACTGCCCGATTCATGAGCCGGGGCTACCGGACCTGCTGGAGGCCAACGCGCAAGCGGGCCGGTTGCGGTTCACCACGTCGGCCGCCCAAGGCGTGGCGCATGGCCTCTATCGGTTCATCGCCGTCGGCACGCCGCCTTGCGAGGACGGCTCGGCTGACCTGCAATACGTTCTGGCCGTGGCCAACTCCAAGGGTCAGCACATGCGCGAACAGCACCTGGTGATCGGAAAGTCCACCGTGCCGGTCGGTGCCGCGGATCATGTCCACGCGACGATTGCCAGTCAATTGCACGCGCGCGACGCACGCATCGCGTTCGAAGTGGTGTCGAATCCCGAGTTTCTCAAGGAAGGCGCAGCCGTCAGCGACTTCAACAATCCGGATCGAATCGTCGTCGGGGTCTCCAGCCCGAAGGCCACGCAGCTCATGCTGACGCTGTACGCGCCGTTCAATCGCAACCATGATCGAGTGATCGTGATGCACGTGCGCTCCTCCGAGCTGACGAAGTACGCGGCCAACGCGATGCTCGCCAACAAGATCAGCTTCATGAACGAGATGGCGAACGTCGCGGACGCGCTCGGTGCGAAGATCGAGAAGGTCCGCCTTGGCATCGGCAGCGACCCGCGAATCGGATTCCAGTTCATCTATCCAGGCTGCGGCTACGGCGGGTCCTGCTTTCCCAAGAATGTGAAGGCCCTGATCCAGACCACCGCCAAGGTCGGCTATCGAACGGCGGTGCTCGAGAGCCTGGAAGCGGTGAACCACCGCCAGAAGAAAACCCTGTTCGAGAAGATGCAGAAGCACTTCGGTGATCTGCGCGGCAAGACCATCGCGCTCTGGGGTCTGGCATTCAAGCCACGCACGGACGACATGCGGGAAGCTCCATCACGCACCCTGATGGAAGCGGTCTGGGCTGCTGGCGGACGCATCCGCGCTTTCGATCCTGTTGCGATCGACGAGGCACGCAGGCTCTACGGCGAACGCGCAGACCTCTACCTTGCGGCGTCTCCCGAGGACGCGGGCGCGGACGCCCTGGCCATCGTCACCGAGTGGCGGATTTTCCACTCGCCAAACTTCGAACGTCTGTCCCGAGTGATAAACCAGCCCCTCATTTTGATGGACGCAATCTTCACGATCCCGTCCAGATGCGCCGCGCCGGGTTTACCTACTACGCCATCGGACGAAGAGAGAGATGACGATCCACCGTCTGGAAGCTGCGCGAGACAGCTGTCCAGTCACTGCACCCTTGCCGGTGAAGAAAAGGTAGAGCAAGGGATCATTCAGCAGATACACGTTACGGACCCATCTTGGTCGCTTGATCTGGCGCATCGACGGGTTTCCCCGGCACGATCTTGCGGCCCGAGAACATCGCGGATACGAGCGTGCCCCCTTCGCGCAGCTGGGTGACGACGACCGCAACGACGTGCAGGACGATCATCCCGGCGAGCTCGAAGAATCCGTACAGGTTGTTGACGCGAGTTGAAAGTTGACCCGCCGTGATTGGGATCGCCGGGCACAGGGCCGACAGCACGGCGCTAGTTCTGGCCGCGGGCGAGATTGGCCGGCACGGCGATGTCCATCGCGCAGTTCGCCGAGCGCGGTGATGTCATCGGCTTGGGCACGCGTGTCGACGGCATTGACC
>JAJFJX010000023.1 GCA_021773655.1 Panacagrimonas sp. | reverse complement strand
GCCAGATCGATGGCTTCGGCGTACAGGGCGGTGGCGCCCTCGACATCGCCACTGGCGGCCAGGGCGCTGGCGTGCAGGGTGATGGCCTGTGGGGTGTCGGTCTGGGCGGGGTCGAGTTCCTGGCGCCGGACCTGGTCGAGCGCGCGCCCGTGCTTCAGCGCCGTGGCGGTGTCGCCACGGGCCATCGCCACCGTCATCCAGGCCTCGTGCGCGACGTCCATCTGCACGCGGGTCTGGTTGGAAGCGGCCAGCAGTTCGTGGCTGCGTTCGGCATCAGCCCGGGCGGCGTCGAGGTCACCGGCGTCGGCGCGCAGCAGGGCGCGCAGGGCCAGCGCGCGGGCCAGATAACGCTGGTCGTCGGTGGCGGGGCTGGCGGTCTCGATGGCGATCAGCCGGTCCACCAGATGCACCGCGCGGGCGTGGTGTCCGGACTCGCGCTCGATACGCGCGAGGTAGTACAGCGTCCAGGTCAGGTCTGCGCTGTCGGCGCCCTTGAACGTGGTGACGATATCCATGAACTGCTCGAACCGGGTTCGGGCCGCCGCGTAGTCGCCGGAGAAGTAGATCGTGCGTGCGAGGTCTTCGACCGTGAACGCCGTACGGATATGGCCCTCGCCATACTCGCTCTGCGAATGGCTCAGCGCCTCGGTCATGATCGAGATCGCCTGCGGCCACTCGAAGCGCTTCTTGTGCCAATTGGATTCGCTGACCAGGGCAATCGCGTAATCCTGGGTGTTCTGCCGCCCCGCCTCCTGATAGCTCTGCTTGATCTCCTGGATCAGCGCGTACTGCTCCGGCGTGGCGGTGCGGCCGTCACTGCGAAATTCGACGCCGAGCAGGTCCAGGCCGAAGTCCGCCCGCCGCTTCGCCCACGCCGGCCCGGTGTGGCCATACAGGCGCCCGAACAGTTCACGCGCCTGCCGGATGGCCTGCCGGGTGTCCTCGAAGCGCTCAGTGGTCTGCAATGCCAGGGCGTAGCGCTCCGCCGCGTTTGCCGCCTCCTGCAGGCCGTCGGGTACGGACAGACCGGCTTGAATCGCCTGCCGATACAGGTCCTCGGCCCGGGCTTGTTCCTCCTGCGCCCAGTAGGACCCGGCCAGCACGTACAACATGCGGGCGCGCAGCCGCGGCTGGTCGGTGAGTTGGGTCTGGATGCGCTCGGCACCGCGGGCGAGGATGTCGACCGCGGTCAGGCCGGGCTTCTGCTCGGAGGGATTGGCAGCGCGGAACATGCCGAAGGCGAAGTCGGACATCTCTTGCGCCGCCACACGTTCGCGCTCGGCGACGTCGCGCTCGGTCTGCAGGCGCTGGGTGTAGAACGCCACGGTGCCGGCGATGGCCACGGTGACCACTGCGGCCGCGGATACCGGCAGCGCGTTGCGGCGCAGGAACTTGGTCAGCACGTAGCGCCGCGATCCGCGCCGCGCCTCGATCGGGCGCTGATCGCAGAATCGCTGGATGTCCTCGGCCAGCGCCGCCGGTGAGGCGTAGCGCTGGCCGGGCTCCTTGCGCATGGCCTTGAGCACGATGTGATCCAGATCACCTTTGAGCGCGCGACGGAACTGCGCCGCCACCGGCGCCGACAGCGTGGTGTCCGCCGCGCCGAGCAGCGAGTCGCTGGGCTTCGGCGGGTCGGTCTCGCACACCGCCTTCTGCAGTTCCAGCGGCTGCGTGCGCCAGCGCTCGTATGGCGAACGCCCGGTGATCAGGCCGTACAGCAGCACGCCCAGTGAATAGACGTCGGAGGCTGTGGTCACGGGCTGACCGCGTACCTGTTCGGGGCTGGCGAATTCAGGGGTGAAGGCGCGGCCACCGAAGGCGGTCAGGGTGGAGTCGGCGGCCGCCCCTTGTTCGTCGACCAGCTTGGCGATGCCGAAGTCGAGCAGCTTGGGTTCCCCGCCGGGGTCGACCAGCACGTTGGCAGGCTTGATGTCGCGGTGAATGATCAGGCTCTGGTGGGCGGCCTGCACCGCGCTGCAGACCTTCTGGAACAGCGCGAGGCGCGCGCGCAGGTCCAAGGCCTGCTCCCGGCAATGGCGGTCCAGCGCCAGGCCCTGGACGTATTCCATCACCAGATACGGCATGCCGGTGTCGCTGGCGCCGCCGTCGAGCAGGCTGGCGATGTTGGGATGGCGCAGGCCGGCCAGGATCTGGCGCTCGTGGCGGAAGCGCGCCATCAGCTCCGGCCCGGGCAGGCTGCTGCGCAAGACCTTGATCGCCACCTGCTGGCGGAACTGGCCGTCGTCGCGTTCGGCCAGGTACACCGCGCCCATGCCGCCTTCACCGATGGCGCGCACCACGCGGTAGGGGCCGAAACGATGGCCGGGTTCGATCCGGCCGGAGCTGACCGCGCCAATGCCGCGGACGATCAGCGTGCCGACGCGGGTGCCGCCGTCAGCGTCGGCGGCCAGCAGTGCTTCGAGCTTGCGACGCAGCGCGGGGTCCGGGCAGTGCTGGTCCAGATAGTCCGCGCGCGCCGCCGGCGGCAGGTCGGCCGTGGCGTGGAACAGGTCTTCCAGCTCAGACCAGATGCTTTGTGACATGAAGGCACGAATTCGGCTGAAGCCGCGGAGGGTAGCACCGTGAATCCGCGCTCACTGCAGGACTCGGAGGCCAGAGTGACACACAGACGCCTGGGGGCCTGAAGCGGGATCGCACTCCGGAAAGTGGATGTCACGATCCGAGGTGCCCAAGGACCGGGCCCGGATCCGGATTGTCTGCGCTTCCCTGGCGGTGTCGGGGCGTACCCTCATGCGGCCGGCAGCAGGCCCGGGCAGAGGCACAATGGCCACACCCTTCACTCAGAACGCAGGCAGGAACGCATGATCTACTCTCTGGACAAGCATGAGCCGCAGCTCAAGGGCGACAACTATGTGGCACCCAACGCGGTGCTGATCGGCCGGGTGATTCTGGAGCCCGGTGCCACGGTGTGGTTCGGCTGCGTGCTGCGCGGTGACTGCGACGACATCGTGATCGGCGCCGGCAGCAATGTGCAGGACGGCTCGGTGCTGCACACCGACGCCGGCATCAAGCTGCGCGTCGGCGCCAATTGCACCATTGGCCACATGGTGATGCTGCACGGCTGCGAGATCGGCGACGGCACGCTGGTCGGCATCAAGTCGGTGATCCTCAACGGCGCGCGCATCGGTCGCGGCTGCATCGTCGGTGCAGGCACCCTGATCCCGGAGCGCAAGGTGTATCCCGACAATGTCCTGATCATGGGCACCCCCGGCAAGGTGGTGCGGGAACTGGGACCGCAGGACGTGGCGACGCTGAAATTCGGCGCCGAGTTCTATCAGAACAACGGCCGGCGCTTCCGCGAGCAGCTGGCGGCTCAGCCGGACCCGTCCTTGGGATAGAGAAAATGGATCAGGCGACCGCAGCCGGGGCCGACTTCCGTCCAGGCCTCGGCGTGCAGTTCCAGCGCAGCGATCGCGCAGGTGGGCATGTCGCGGAACGGGCAGTGCGCCAGGGTCAGTGCGAGTTCCGAGAAGCCCGGGTTGTGACCGAACATCAGGACGTGGCGCGCGGCGGGGTCCAGGCTGCGCACGGTGTCCAGCAGCGTCTGGATGCTGGCGTCGTAGACGCGCGGACGGATCCGGATGTCGTCAGCCGGCAGCCCCAGCACCGTGCTGAAGACGTGTGCGGTGGAGATCGCCCGCAGGGCGGGGCTGGAGACCAGGCGATCCGGCCGGCGGCCCAGGTCCACCAGGCGCTGTGCCATGACCGGCGCATCGCGGCGTCCGCGCGCATTGAGCGGGCGTTCGAAGTCGCCCAGTTCCGGAAAATCCCAGGAAGACTTGGCGTGGCGGACCAGGGTCAGGCGCAGCATGGCAGCCAATATGCCGTGTCGTGACCGGCGCGTGAAGCCGCTCGAAGCCGCTTACAGGGTCCCCAGATAGACGTCGAAGCGCGCCTGGGTTCCGCGCAACTGGGCAGCCGGCCGCAGCCGGCCCAGCGTCGGTGCCTTCAGCGGCCGCTTGATCGCCACCCGCGGAGCCAGGCGCAGGGCGTGGTCGAGCAGTTCGAGGGCATCGAGATCGTCACCGGACAGCTCGCGCAGCAATTGCATCTGCTTCTGCGGCAGTGCGGACTTGCCGTCGTCCGGGTACATCGGATCCAGGTACACGGCGTCGAACGGACCCTGCTCGGGCCGGAGGTCGCGGGCGTCCGAACCCACGATCAGCAGCCGGTCGGCGACCTCCACCCACGCCGATTCCGGTGCCTGCCGCACGCGACGCTGGGCATCGCGCAGCAGCGCTACAGTCATCGGCTGGCGTTCGGCCACGGTCACGCGGGCACCCAGGGCGGCCAGCGTGAAGGCGTCGCGCCCCAGGCCGCCGGTGGCATCCAGCACGTGCAGCCCCGCGCGCCGGTGCAGGCCCAGCGCACGGGCCAGCAACTGGCGTTTGCCTGCACGGATCCGGCTGCGCAATCCGGCGTCCAGCCAGTCGATGGACACCGGCTTCCAGTCCGGGCGGTGGGCCGCGCGCAGCGCGAGGCGGTCATCGATGAACTCGAGATCGAAGGTGGGCGTCTGGATCACGTCAGCGCAAGGCACGGCAATCGGCCGGTGGGGGAAAGCGAAAAACCCGGGGGAAGTCTCCGGGCGATGTCCTGCGAGCCGAGGGCTTCAGCCGACCTTGGAGGGGTCGAAGAAGCTGGCCATGCGCTGTGCCAGCATCATGTCGCCTTCGATCTGCAGCTTGCCGGTCATGAACGCCTGCATGCCGTTGAGTTCGCCCTTCATCAGGGCCATCAGGTCCTCGTCTTCCATGGTGATGGCCAGGTCCGAACTGGGCGCCGGTCCGTCACCGGCGGTGCAGACGCCATCCTTGATGGTGATGTGCATCGGGGTCGAGCAATTGAATTGAATCGTGCAATCGGTGCCCGAGGCGGCGGAGGCATCGAAGGCCTGCGGCAGGTTGCGAATCATCTCGGCTGCGCTCATGTGAAAACTCCAGTGGTTCAGATGGGGAAGGGAACAAGCTGAAAACGAAAGATGAGAATCTGGCAAGCAGCGCAGGCCGGTGCAGTGATGCACGCGTGCTCGAACGTATTCGCCAGAACGAGATCGTCTGCGGACCTGATCGGAAACGAAGTTCAGCCGAAACCGGAAGCGGCGCCGTTCCCGCCTGCGCGGGAATGACCCTGGCTCGGGATCGTGGCTGAGGATCATTGCCGATCAGGTTTGGGGAGCGCCACTCGTGTATTCCAATACATCTACATCTTGTCACTCCTTCCTTGCGCGGCGCGACGGTAGGTGTGGTGGGAGTGGCTCTATGTCACTTCCACTGCACCGGACGGTCCTCCGCCGCAGTGATCGCCGTAGCGCGCACAGGCCCTCGCCCGCGGGGTGATCGTCGACAACCTACAATGAACCGTGCCAGCGGCCCGTCAGCGCCGCGTTCCCCCTGTCGTTACAACAGGCTTCTCGCGTGATTCTGAGATCCGAATACCAAGCTTGCGATTTCCTGCTGGACCGCATTGATCTGAGGGTGTCGATCAACCGGACCACGACCGTCGAAGCCCTGCTGAAATTGCGCCGCAGGCCCGGTTCTGAGGCCTCGGCGCCGCTGCGGCTGGACGGCCGGCAGATGCAGCTGATGAGCCTGGAGCTGGACGGGCGCAAGCTGTCCGATCGGGAATACCGCATCGAGCCCGAGGCGCTGGTCATCGATGCCGTTCCGGCGGCGTTCGAGCTGCGCAGCACGGTGCGCATCGATCCTGAAACCAACACCGCGCTGGAGGGCTGGTACCGCTCCGGACCGATGCTGTGCACGCAGTGCGAAGCGCGCGGTTTCTCCCGCATCACCTACGCCCTGGACCGTCCCGACGTGCTCAGCCGCTACCGGGTGCGCCTGGAGGCCGACGCCAGCCAGTACCCGGTGTTGCTGGCCAACGGCAATCGCACCGAGTCCGGCGCGGTGCCCGGCGCTCGCCACTACGTGGTCTGGGAGGACCCCTTCCCCAAGCCCTGCTACCTGTTCGCGATGGTGGCCGGCGATCTGGCGCGGGTCGAAGGCCGCCATGTCACTGCCGGCGGTCGGGTGGTGGACCTGCACTTCTATGTCGACCACGGCAACCAGGACCGCGTCGGGCATGCCATGCACGCGCTGCAGAAGGCGATGGCCTGGGACGAGCGCGTCTACGGCCTGGAATACGATCTCGACACCTACATGGTCGTGGCGGCGCGCGACTTCAACATGGGTGCGATGGAAAACAAGGGCCTGAACCTGTTCAACGCCCGCTTCGTGCTCGCCTCGCCGGCCACCGCGACCGACGAGGATTACGACGGCATCGAATCGGTGATCGCCCACGAGTACTTCCACAACTGGACCGGCAACCGGGTGACCTGTCGCGACTGGTTCCAGCTTTCGCTGAAGGAAGGGCTGACGGTGTTTCGCGACCAGTGCTTTTCGGCCGACCACGGTTCGCCGGAGGTGGTGCGCATCGAGCAGGTCCGCATGCTGCGCACGCTGCAGTTCCCGGAGGACGCCGGCCCCACCGCGCATCCGGTACGGCCCGATGCCTACAGCGAGGTCAACAATCTCTACACCGCCACCGTGTACGAAAAGGGCGCGGAGATCCTGCGCATGCTGTGCAGCCTGCTGGGCGCCGACATCTTCGTCGCCGGCGTGCGCGAGTACCTGCGACGCCACGACGGCACCGCGGCCACCGTCGAGGACCTGCTCGACGCGCTGCAAAACGTCAGCGGGCGACCGCTGGACGGATTTGCCCGCTGGTACGCGCAGTCCGGCACGCCCCGGGTCGAGATCCAGGACGAATACGATCCGGCCACCCAGCGCTATCGCCTGCGGCTGAGGCAGGCGACGCCGCCCACCGCCGACCAGGCGCACAAGCAGGTGCTGCCGATTCCGATCCGGATCGGCCTGCGCGGTCCCCAGGGCCAGCGGCTGCCGCTCAACAGCGACAGCCCGCTGCTGGCCAGGCCGGAGCTGATCCTGCTGGAAGACGAGCACGCCGAAATCGAGTTCACCGGTCTGGCGCAGGCGCCGGTTCCGAGCTTCCTGCACGGATTCTCGGCGCCGGTGCACCTGGCGTTTGCGCATCCTGCGGAGGCGCTGGCGGTGCAGGCCCTGCACGAGGACGACGGCTACGTGCGCTGGCAGGCCTTGCAGCGGCTGATGCTCGATGCGCTGTCCGAGCGCATGGACCACGCCGGCGACACCCAGGACACCGAGGACACCGGAGGCGGCGACGATGGACCGCACCAGCGCATCCTGCTGCAGACCCTGCAGACGCTGGCGGCCCATCCGCCGGAGGACAAGGCACTGCTGGCCGAGCTGCTGCGTCTGCCGGAACCTGCCGAACTGTGCGGCCAGATCGAGCCGCTGCACCCGCTGCGCCTGGCGCGTGCCCGGTCCGGGCTCGCACGCGCCATCGGCCTGGCCCTGACCGGGCCGCTGTCGGTGTGGGCCGACTGGGCGCCGGAAGGGCGCACATCCGGTGACGCCGCGCGACGGCGCCTGTCCGGCCTGGCGCTGGGCTATCTGGTGCGGACCGGCTCGGCGCCGATGCGCGACCTGGCGCTGCGACGCAGCGGCGCAAGCTGCATGAGCCTTGTGATGGGCGCGCTGCGCGCGCTGCGCGACTGCCGGTCGCCGCAGCGCGATCAGGCGATGGACGCCTTTCTGGACCGGCATCGGCGGGATGCACTGGTCCTGGACAAGTGGTTTGCACTGCAGGCGGGCGCGGACCTGCCGCAGCCGCTGGACCGGGTCCGCGCGCTGCTCGAACACCCCGACTACCAGCCCAATCCCAATCGCTGCCGCGCCGTGCTGGGCGTCTTTGCGCGCGAGAACCTGGCCGGCTTCCACAGCCAGGACGGCGGCGGCTATCGGCTGCTGGCCGCTCAGGTGGCCAAGCTGGACCGTGGCAACCCGCAGCTCGCGGCGCGACTGATCGAAGGCCTGCTGGGCTGGCGGCGCATGGCGGCGCCGTTCGGCGGCCACATGCGCGCGACCCTGCAGGACCTGAACACCCAGGCGCTGTCGCCGGACCTGCGTGAAAAGGTCGACAAGGCCCTGCAGGGCGTGACCTGAGAACCGATCCCATTCTTCATCCGTAGTGAACTCACGTTTCCCCGGCTGGCTGATGCTGCTCGCGGCGCTGACCGCCATCGGCCCGCTGTCCATCGACATGTACCTGCCGGCCTTTCCGGCCATTGCCGAGGACCTGTGGGCCTCGCGCGGCGCGGTCGAACGCTCGTTGCCGGTATTTCTGGCAGGGCTGGCCCTGGGCCAGCTGTTCTACGGCCCCCTGAGCGACCGCTTCGGGAGACGGCCGCCGCTGCTGGTCGGCCTGAGCCTCTACATGGTCGGCTGCGTGGGCTGCGCAGCGGCCGCCAGCATCGAACAGCTCACCGCCTGGCGTCTGGTGCAGGCGCTGGGTGCCGGGGTCGGAATGGTGGTGTCGCGAGCGGTGATCCGCGACCGCCTGGACCCGCGACAGTCCGCCCGCGCCATCTCCACGCTGATCCTGGTCATGGGCCTGGCCCCGATCCTGGCGCCCATCGCGGGCGGCTGGGTGCTGCGGGTGGCCGACTGGCACGGCATCTTCTGGTTCCAGGCCGCGTTTGGTTGCGCCTGTCTGGTGTGGGCCTTCACCAACATGACCGAGACACGTCCGCCGGATGCGGTGCGGGCCCTGAGCCTGCGCCGCGTCCTGGGGACCTACGGGATGCTGCTGCGTGACCGTCGCCTGATGCTGCCGTCCCTTTGCAGCGGTCTGGGCATGGGCGGCATGTTCGCCTACATCTCCGGGTCGCCCTTCGTGCTGATCGGCCATTACCAGGTGAGCGAGACGCGCTACGGACTGCTGTTTGGTCTCAACGCGTTCGGCCTGATCCTGTCTTCGCAGATCAACGGGTACTGGCTGCGCCGCCGCCATCCCGAGTCGGTGATGCGCTACGCGGTGTGGGTGCCGGCCGCCGCCGGTCTGGCGCTGTTGACGATGGGCCTGGGCGGCCCGCCACCGCTGGCGCTGCTGATGGGCGGACTGTTCGCCTATGTCTCGGTGCTGGGCTGCATCATGCCCAATGCCAGCGCCATTGCCATGGCCGAGCAGGGGGCGGTGGCCGGTGCGGCGTCGGCGGCGATGGGCTGTACGTCCTACCTGATCGGAATGATGGCGGGACTTGCGGTGAGCCTGATCGCGGCCGACGGGGTGCTGCCCATGGTCTCGGTGATGGCGGCCTGCGGCGTGTTGTCGACCGCTGCCGGCCGGGCCTCGCTGCGCAGGCCGCGCGTGCTGCCCGCCCCGCCGGTGACGCCCGAACCGCCGCCGGCCTGAACGGCGGGGGCGATTCGGGGGCGACATGAACCGGAGATGTCACATCACCTGCGACTGTAACCTTAGTGCAATGATCGGCTCATAGCATGAGGATATGGGCATGCAAGACAAGCTCGTCCTCGTCGTCGAAGACGAAGGATCGATCCGGGATATGGTCAAGTTCGCGCTTGAGCGCGCGAGCTTTCGCGTGTCCACTTCCGGCAATGCCGCGGATGCGCGCATGTGCCTGGCCGACGAACGTCCCGACCTGATCCTGATGGACTGGATGATGCCCGGCGTGTCCGGGATCGAACTGGCGCGCGAGCTCAAGAACAACGCCACCACGCGCGACATCCCGCTGATCATGCTCACCGCGCGTGCCGAGGAGGAGGACAAGGTGCGCGGCCTGAACATCGGCTGCGACGACTACGTCTCCAAGCCGTTTTCGTTTCCGGAGCTGATCGCACGCATCCACGCGGTGCTGCGTCGCGCCACGCCGGGCGGCGAAGACGAGCGGTTGAGCGTCGGCGGTCTGGAAGTCGACCACGCCAGCCAGCGCGTCAGTGCCCACGGCGAGCCGATCCGGCTCGGTCCGACCGAATACCGCCTGCTGCACTTTTTCATCAGCCACCCCGAACGGGTCTACACTCGCGAGCAGGTTTTGGACCGCGTCTGGGGGCAGAACATCTATGTCGAGGAACGCACCGTCGACGTGCACATCCGCCGTTTGCGCAAGGCCTTGCAGCCTCACGGGTTCGACAACATGATCCAGACGGTCCGCGGTACCGGCTACCGGTTCTCGGAGAAGATCTGAGGTGGCCGCCGCGCCGGCCAGCGGCTCGGCGTCCTCTTCTTCATCCCTGGGCACCGAGCGCAACGCCAGCACCGCTGCATCGGTGCGGCGTCCGGTGCGCGTGGCCTTCCGCCGCGAAGGCCTCAAGCTGCTGCTCTTCGCCGTTGGCGGCACCGCCAGCGGCTGGATGTTCGGCCATCCCCTGGCCGGTTACGCCGTTGCGCTGAGCCTGTACCTGCTCTGGCAACTGCGCTACCTGCGCGCGCTGCGTCACTGGCTGGAGACCCCCAAGCGGGTCGACCTGCCGGAGCCCGGCGGCCTCTGGGGCGAGATCTTCGAAAAACTGCTGGACCTGCAGAAACGCAACCGCAAGCGCAAGAAGCGCCTGGCGGCGATCGTGTCCGAGTTCCAGGCCTCCACCGCCGCGCTGCCCGATGGCGCAGTGGTGATCGGCGACCACGGCGAGATCCAGTGGTTCAACAAGGCCGCGCAGGCGCTGCTCGGTCTGCGCGGCGCGCCCGACGTCGGCATCCGCATTCCCAACCTGATCCGTCACCCGGACTTCACCGACTATTTCGGCGACGCCGAGTACCTGGGCGAGGTCGAGGTGCCGTCGCCGGTCAACCTCAACGTGCGCGTGGCGCTCAAGATCATCCCCTACGGCAAGGATCAGCGCCTGATGATCGTGCGCGATGTCTCCGAACTGCGGCGCCTGGAGACGGCACGACGCGACTTCGTTGCCAACGCCTCGCACGAGCTGCGCACGCCGCTGACGGTTCTTCGCGGCTATCTGGACATGATCGAACCCGAATCGCGCGCGCAAGGGCCGCTGGCCGAATGGCAGATGCCGATCAGCGAGATGCGCACGCAGTCGGCGCGGATGGAGTCGCTGATCAACGACATGCTCAAGCTGGCGCGTCTGGAATCGGAAAGCGACACCCGGCAGGACGTGCTGGACGTCCCGCGCATCCTCGGGCGCGTGGTCGAGGACCTGCGCAACGTGTCGCGCGAGTCGCACGCTCTGGAGGTCGACGTCGACCCGGAGCTGTTCCTGTTCGGGCGGGAAACCGAGATGCACAGCGTGTTTTCCAATCTGGCTTCCAACGCGATGCGTTACACGCCGGAAGGCGGACGAATCGCGATCCGCTGGCATGGCGACGTCCAGGGTGCGCATTTTTCGGTCACCGACAGCGGCATCGGCATCGCCGAAGACGACATCCCGCGCCTGACAGAACGTTTCTACCGCGTGGATGTCGGCCGGTCGCGCGCCAATGGCGGAACCGGACTGGGCCTGTCGATCGTCAAGCATGCCCTGCAGCGGCACGAGGGGCAGCTGGAGATCAGCAGCGAACTCGGAGTGGGCAGCACCTTCAGCTGCCACTTTCCGCCACACCGCGTGCATCGCGCCGAAGTTCCACCCGAGCAGCGGGCGCTGGCCGGCTGAGGACGGCTGCCCGCATCGACGGCAGCGATGCAGGTGATGCCCGCCGCGATCACCGACCCGGTGACGCTGCAAACCCCGCCGGACATGGACGGCATGACCGGACCCGCAAGGCCCTGTCGTATCCTGTGCCGCGCCGGACCGCGCCCGACCGCGCCCGACCGCGCCGGGAAGACGCGGGCGTGCCGGCCTCACCAGGAGTTTGTGACATGGCGATCGACTTCACGCTCAGCGACGAACAAAAAGCGCTGCAGGCGGGCGCCCGCACCTTTGCCCGCGAGGTCCTATGCGGCGTGCGCGACACCATCGCGCCGATCAGCCGGCCCGAGGGGCGCTTCTTCGCGACCTTTCCCTGCTACGAAAAGATGGCGGCGGCCGGCTTCGTGCACGCGCTGTTTCCGCGCCAGTACGGCGGCAGCGGAATGTCGGCGGTGGACTTTGCGCTGGCCGCCGAGGAACTCGCCGCGGTCGACATCAACGTGCCGACCACCCTGCTGGGCACCGGACTGGGCATGGAGCCGATCCTGGGTTTCGGCAGCGAGGAGCAGAAGCGTCGCTGGATCGGTGAAATTCTGGAACAGCCGGCCGAGCGTCTGGCCGCGTTTGCCTTCACCGAGGTCAGTGGCGGCGCCAACTTCGACTGCCCGGATCCCAGTGCCGGGGTGCGGACCACTGCCCGCCGCGACGGCGACCAGTGGGTGATCAACGGCCAGAAGCACTACACCACCAACGGCAGTGGCTGGGACGGCAAGGGGTCGCACCTGCTGACGGTGGTCTGTCGCACCGACCTGAGGCTGCCGCCGGCCGAATCGCTGGCGGTGATCGTGGTGCCGGGCTCAACCCCTGGGGTGGACGTGGTCGGCTATCTCGACACCGCCGGACACCGCGCGGTGGTCTCGCCGCGCATCCACTTCAATGACGTGCGCGTGCCGGCGGCGAACATTCTCGGCAAGCCCGGCAACGGCGCGGCGATCTGCCGCCACGCGTTTTCGTGGACCGCGGCAATGATCGGGGCCGCCTGTACCGGGGTCATGCGCGCGGCTTTCGACGTCGCCTTCGAGTTCGCCCGCACCGACAAGCGCTCGGGAACCGTGCCGGTGATCGAGCACCAGAACGTCGGCTACATGCTGGCCGACCTCAAGATGCGCATCGAGGCCGCCCGGTATCTGACGTGGAAGGCCTGTCACCAGCTCGATCACATGCAGCGCGGCAATGACGAGCTGGCCATCATGACCAAGATCTACGCCTCCGAACTGTGCGTCCAAGTCGTCTACGACGCCATGCGCCTGGTCGGCGTGGACAGCTATACCGATCTGTCTCCTCTGTCCGGCCTGATGCAGGACGCGCTGTGCTTCCCGCTCTACGACGGCGGCAACATGGGCGTGCGGCGTCGTCAGTTGCACACCATGTTCCGGCGCCCCGGCTACGACCCGATGGCGTCGGCCGAAGGACGTTGAAGGCGCACGGCCGGCGTCGGGCTCAGGACCGGCTGGCGGCCTTGCGCGGCGGCGCGTAGGTCGAACCGCTGACGGCGTCGACGTCCACCGTCTGGATGGCAAAGGCGCGCCGGACCGCCAGTTCGGTGATCGACAGGGCGGCTTCGACCTCGCGCAGCAGCGCAGCACGAAACTGCGCGATCGCCGAGCGGCCGGCTGCGGTCCTGGCGGCGCTGCCCTCGCCGGTGGCCGCGATCAATGCCTGCCCCTTGCCGACCAGCGGACTGCGGGTCTCGACCCAGTCGTCGAACAGCGCGCCCCACTGATCGATGTCCTGCCGGGCCAGCGAAGAGCGGTTGAGCTGCAGCGGTTGGTTGCTGGCCAGGGCGGCCTCATCCGTGCAAGGCACCGTGCAGGGCGTCATCTGACCCAGCACGGCGCCGAGCCGGCCCGACATGGCAGCGTGCAGCCAGCGCGCGCGTTTGCCCACGGCGGCCGATGGCGCCGCCTTGCCCGAGTGGCTGGCCAGGTATTGCTGCAGGGCCAGCGCCGCGCCCCGCACTTCGGGTGCTTCGTCGGGGCCCGGGCTTGGTGCGCTGAGCGTGTCGGGCAGCGGCCCGCCGTTGAGGGCTTCGATCGCGGCCATTTCGGCCTTGATCGCCTTCCTGATTGCGGTGTACTCGGGCGCGACGATCTGCCCGTCCTGCGTCCAGCTCAGGGCCAGCGCCACGTTGTCGGGTGGTGGCGGCACCGCGTCCATCATTTCGGACAGCGAGGCCGCCTGTGCGCCTGCGGCACTCAGGCCCAGCGCGGCGAGCAGAAAACGCGAATCGGGAAAGCGGCCCATGCACGATCTCCTGGCGGGATGGCCTGATCGCAGAAGTAGCTGCAAATGGCGCGCCAACTTCCGCGCCGACCGCATGGCCCGGTTTCAGGAAAGCTTGACCTCGGTGTAGCGTCCGCGCAGCCCTTGCGGCGCCACGCGCAAGATTCGGTAACGTCGCCACATCTGGATGATGTGCCGCTCGGCCGCCCGATGGGTGTCGTCGAGCAGGATCAAGCAACGCGCCGATAGCCGTGCGCCCATCACCGGCAACAGACCGTATCGGCCCCCCGGTGTGCTGCCGGGTGGGCCGTCGCAGACCACAAGGTCGAAGCCCTCGGCGCAGCCTGCGGCGTCGACGTCGTACCAGCGATAGCGCCCGTAATCCACCAGCGGCGCATGCAGCAGCCGCACCTGCGGCAAGTCCACCGCGAGCAGCACGCGCTGCAGAAGTTCGAACCATTGCCGGTTGTGTTCGAGCACCACGTAGTCGACGCCGCGGCGCACGGTCAGCGCGCCGATCAGCAGGGTGGTGGCGCCGGAGCCGCATTCCAGGATCGGCCCCGGGCTGGCCGCCGCGCGACGGCCGACATGGCGCAGATAGGACAGGCTGGCGGCGTACCAGACATTGCCCCAGGCCAGGCTCAGCAGCAGCAGCAGCGCGTGGTTCGGCGCTGCACCGGCTTCGCCGCTGGCTCGCAGGCGACCGACCACCCAGCGCAGCAGGCGCATCCGCAGGGACAGACGCGGCGGGTCGGACTTGGCGGTGGCGGACATGCGGGAGCGTTCCAGGGTGGCGCAAGGGCCGGCGACGCTGTTTAAGACGCGCACATGTCGATCGGATGACGGCCGCCCCCGGTGATCGCTCCGGTGTCCGTCGGTTCTTTCCCGCGGGTGTGGGTCGGGCGTGTCACCGCCCGGTCCGGACGCGCGGCCAGGGCAGCAATCACCCCCTCAGCGTTCCCAGTCTTTGCCCCATGCGCACGGTGGTCCCCGGGCCGATTCCGGCCTGCCACTGCAGCACGCCGGGAGGCGCCAGCAGGATCACGGTGGAGCCCATGTTGAAGCGGCCCATTTCCTCACCGCGGTCCAGCGCCACCGGTGGTGAGGCCAGGGTGTGCATGACGCCGCCG
Source organism: Panacagrimonas sp. (assembly GCA_021773655.1). GTDB lineage: Bacteria > Pseudomonadota > Gammaproteobacteria > Nevskiales > Nevskiaceae > Panacagrimonas. The sequence goes on along the minus strand of JAJFJX010000023.1, from coordinate 7,803 downwards.
CCACGACGGTGCGGTGGACTGATGCGGCCGGCCCACACGGTTTCCATGGACCCGACGTTGAGGGCGCCGACCAGCACCAGCGCCAACGGGCCGGCATCGGTGTCGAACAGGCACACCACGCGCTCGTTGCGCGCGAACAGCCGCGGCATGGCGCGCGCGGTGGCGGGGTTGACGCTGAACAGGCGTCCGGGCACGTACAGCCATTCGGCGAGCAGACCGGCCACCGGCATGTGGATGCGGTGGTAGTTGTAGGGAGCCAGGTAGATCGTGCAGTAGCTGCCGCCGTGGAAGGTCCGGGCCCGCTGGGTGTCGGCCAGCAGCTCGGCCGCGCTGTAATGCCGACCCTTGGCCTGGAAGATGCGCTCGCCCTCGATGGTTCCGAGCTGGCTGAGGGTGCCGTCGACCGGAGACAGGAAACTTGCCGGGTCGGGGTCCAGCGGTCTTGCGCCGGGCTTGAGCGCGCGGGTGAAAAAGGCGTTGAAGTGACGGTAGTCTTCCGGGCGGTCGAACTCGGCCTCGGCCAGCGAGATTCCGAAGCTGCGCATGAACCATCGGATGAAGGCGTTCTTGAACGCCGGCGCACGCACCCGGGTCAGGACAAACACCGCTTGCGAGATCAGACGCGTCGGCAGGCACAGCTGCAGCAGTGCGAACAGCCGATCGCCGAGGCTGGCGCCCTGCTCGGTCGAAGGCCTGGCCATCAGCCGGCCGTGTCCGGCAGCAGCTTGCCGAGGTCGGCGACCAGCGCGTCGATGTCCAGAGGCTGGGTGAAGTAGCCGGCCACCTGGCCCTGCGGGTTGACCAGGATCAGCGCAGATGAGTGGTCGATGGTGTAGCGCTCCGGTGTCGAGCCCGGCGACTTCAGGTAGACGAAGCCCATTGCCGTGCCCAGCCGGTCGAGCTCTGCGACCGGGCCGGTGACGCCCTGGAAGCTGGGGTGGAAGAAGTCCACGTAGCGCGCCAGGGTTTCCGGGCGATCACGCTCCGGGTCCACCGACAGCAGCAGCACCTGCAGCGCCTTGTCCTGCTTTTGCAGCTCCGTGTAGACGGCCTTGAGCTGGCCCAGTGTGGCGGGGCAGATGTCCGGGCAATGGGTGAAACCCACGAACACCACGGTCCAGTGGCCCAGCAGCGCGGCGCGAGTGAAGGGCTGGCCGTCGTCACCGACCAGGTCGAATTCGGGGATCGGTCTGGGCTGCGGCAGCAGGGTGCCGGCCGCCATGTCCACACGCCCCGGCGCATCGGGCTTGAACACCATCGAGGCCACCAGCAGACCGGCGATGGCAGCAACGGCTGCCACCAGGCCCAGGCTCAGGGCCTTGACGGGACTGGAAGTATTGGCGGGCCCGGGGTTAGGGCTGGGGCTGGGATCGGGACTGGGCATGTGCGGGCAGACAGGCGGCGGAGCCGGCCTTCGGGCAGGCTCGGCAGCAGGCATAATTTCGGGCCGTCAGTATCCCACACGCCCATGCCGTCCTCTGAAGCTCTCCCCGCCGGCCTGGCCCGCCTGGCCACCGTGCGCGACTGGATCCGTTGGGGCGCCAGCCGCTTCCAGTGTGCGCAACTGGTCTGCGGCCACGGCACCGACAACGCCCTGGATGAGGCCTTTCATCTGGTGCTGCACGCCTTGCATCTGCCCTACGACCTGCCGGCGTCCTACCTGGAAGCACATCTGGCCGAGGACGAACGGATCGCAGTGCACGCCTTGTTGCAACGACGCATCGACACGCGCGAGCCGGCGGCCTACCTGATTGGCGAGATGATGTTCTGCGGCGTGGCCTTCGACGTCGATGCCCGCGTGCTGATTCCGCGTTCTCCCATCGCCGAGCTGATCGAGCGCGGTTTTGCGCCCTGGCTGCAACGTCCGCCGGCGCGGCTGCTGGACCTGTGTGCGGGTTCGGGCTGCATCGGTATCGCCTGCGCGCTGCATTTCGACTGCGCGGTCGATCTGGGCGAGATCGACGCCGGCGCGCTGGAGGTCTGCAAACGCAACATCGGCCGGCACGGCGTGCAGGATCACGTGCAGGCGGTGCGCAGCGACCTGTACCAGGCCCTGTCGGGACGCAGCTACGATCTGATCGTCAGCAATCCGCCTTACGTGCCCACCGCCGAGTGGCTGGCACTGGCCCCGGAATACCGGCACGAACCGCGGCTGGCGCTGGAGGCGGGCGACGACGGCATGGACCTGGTGGCGCGCATCCTGCGGCGGGCGGCGGACTTCCTGAATCCCGGCGGGGTGCTGATCTGCGAGGTCGGCGGCAGCCAGGAAGCGTTCGAAGCCCGTTGGCCGCGCCTGCCGGTGGTATGGATCGAGTTCGAGCGCGGTGGGGACGGCGTGTTCCTCATCGGACGGGATGCCCTGATCGAGGCGCAGGACAGTCTGTGAGCACGCCGCGACCGCAACCACCACCGCATCAGGAGCATGCGCCGCACGCCCACGACGACGGCCATGGTCCCGGGCACGATCATCACCCGCAACGCGACCAGGGCGCCGGCCGGCTGAAGGTGGCGCTGGGGATCACCCTGACCATCATGCTGGTCGAGGCGGTCGGTGGCTGGTGGACCGGCTCGCTGGCCCTGCTGGCCGACGCCGGTCACATGCTGGCCGATGCCGGCAGCCTGCTGCTGGCGGTGCTGGCGCTGGCCCAGGCGGCCAGACCGGCCGATACCGCGCACAGTTACGGTCACAGCCGGTTCACCGTGCTGGCGGCGTTCGTCAACGGGCTGGCCCTGCTGGCGGTGAGCGCCTGGATCGCCATCGAGGGCGTCGCACGGCTGATCCAGCCGCAGCCGGTGCAGGGCTGGACCATGGCCGGTGTCGCACTGATCGGCCTGCTGGCCAACGTGGCGGCGTTTGCGTTGCTGCACGGCGGACATGCGCATGATCTGAATCGTCGCGGCGCCGCTGCCCATGTGCTGTCCGATCTGCTGGGATCGGTGGCCGCGCTGATCGCGGGGGTGATCATCGCCACCACCGGCTGGCTGCGTGCCGATCCATTGTTATCGATGATCGCCGCCGCGCTGATTCTGCGCACCGGCCTGCGCGTGGTGCGCGAATCGGCGCACGTGCTGGTCGAAGGGGTGCCGGCCGGCATCGACGTGGCCGCGGTATCGACGCAGCTGCCGCGCGCGGTGGCCGGAGTGAGCAGCGTGCACCACGTCCACGCCTGGTCGCTGACGCCCGGCGACAACCTGTTGACCCTGCACGCCGTGCTGGCGCCGGAAGCGGATGCAGACCTCACCCTGAACGCAATCCGGAACTGGCTGCGCAGCAACTACCGGATCGGCCATGCCACCGTGCAGGTGGAGCGATCCGGCTGCGACGACGCGGCCGGCTGCGCACCGGCGGATGGGCGACAATAGCGGTCGATTCAACGCAACTCTCATCCCCATGTCCGGCAATACCTTCGGCCGCCTGTTCTGTGTGACCAGCTTTGGCGAAAGCCATGGACCTGCCATCGGCTGCGTGGTCGACGGCTGTCCGCCGGGTCTGGCGCTGAGCGAAGCCGACCTGCAACCCGACCTGGACCGGCGCAGGCCCGGCACCTCCAGGTACGTCACCCAGCGCAAGGAGGCCGACCTCGTGCGGATCCTGTCCGGCGTCTACCAGGGACACACCACCGGTACGCCGATTGCGTTGCTGATCGAAAACACCGACCAGCGCTCCTACGACTACGACAAGATCAGGCAGACCTTCCGCCCCAACCACGCCGACTACGCCTACGTGCAGAAGTACGGCGTGCGCGATCCGCGTGGCGGCGGCCGCAGTTCGGCGCGCGAGACCGCGGTGCGGGTGGCGGCGGCGGGCATCGCCAAGAAATGGCTGCGGGAAAGGTTTGGCCTGCGGATTCGCGGCTACGTGGCGCAGATCGGGCCCGTGGAACTGAGGCTGGAGGACTGGGAGGCGGTGGAGCTGAACCCGTTCTTCTGCGCCGAGCCGGCGCGCGTGCCCGAACTCGAAGCGCTGATCGACGCCCTGCGCGCCCAGGGCGATTCGGTCGGTGCGCGCATCAACGTGGAGGCCAGCGGCATGGTGCCGGGCTGGGGCGAGCCGGTGTTCGACCGCCTGGATGCCGATCTCGCCCATGCCCTGATGGGCATCAACGCGGCCAAGGGCGTGGAGATCGGCGATGGCATGCGGGTGGCCGGCATGCGCGGCACCGAACATCGCGACGAGATGCGGCCGCAGGGATTCCTGTCCAATCACTCGGGCGGCGTGTCCGGCGGCATCAGCACCGGCCAGGACCTGCTGTGCAGCATCGCCATCAAGCCGACGTCCAGCATCACCACGCCGGGCCGGTCCATCGACGACACCGGCGCTGCGGTGGACATGCGCACCACCGGGCGTCACGACCCCTGTGTCGGCATCCGTGCGGTGCCCATCGCCGAGGCCATGGTGGCGCTGGTGCTGATGGATCACGCCCTGCGCCACCGCGCACAGAACGCCGACGTGGTGCCACCGACGCCGCGGATTCCACCGCTGGCGCCATGACCGGGCATCCCCGCCCGCAGCAGGGCAGGGGATGCTCACCAGAGCCGATGCCCCACCTGCTGCAGACCCGGCTCGCGGGCTTCTATTTCCTCTACTACGCGGCGGTGGGGGTCTGGGTGCCGTACTGGCCGCTCTACCTGCACAGCCTGGGCTACAGCGCCGCACAGATCGGCATCACTCTGGCGGCCACCGCGCTGGTGCGCGTGGCGGTGCCGGTGGGCTGGGGCTGGATCATGGATCGCAGCGGGCGCCGCATGCCGTGGATTGCCGGCGCCATGCTGGTCTGCGCCGTGCTGTTCGCGCTGGTGCCGCTGGCGCCCGGCTTCGGCGCACTGGTGGCCATGCACGTGGCCTACGCGGTGTTCTGGAACGTGGCGCTGCCAGCCTTCGACGTGGTGACGCTCAATCACATGGCGCGCACCGGGCAGGATTACGCACGCATCCGGCTGTGGGGCAGTGTCGGCTTCGTGGTGGCGGTGGCGGCGCTGGGCCCGGTGCTGGACCTCACCGGGGTCGGGCCGGTGCCATGGATCATCGTCGCCGCCATGCTGGGCATGGTGTGGATGGCGCTGAACGTGCCGGACGTCCACGACCTGCGCCCGCACGACCATGCGCTGGGCGGCTTCCTCAAGCGCGCGCGACAGCCGGCGGTGCTGGCGCTGCTGGGCGCGTGCTTTCTGTCGCAGTTGTCGTTTGCGCCGTTCTACAGCTTCTTTTCGCTGTACCTGGAGCAGAACAGTTACTCGCGCACGGTGATCGGCCTGCTGTGGGCGCTGGGCGTGCTCGCCGAGGTGATCGTCTTTCTCTACACCGGTCGCATCATCCGGCGCTACGGCGCACGCCCGGTGCTGGTGGCGTCGCTGCTCAGTTCGGCGCTGCGCTGGTGGCTGCTGGCGCTGTTCGTCGAGGTGCCGGTCCTGCTGGCGATCAGCCAGCTGCTGCACTTCATGGGTTTTGCCGTGTATCACGCGGTGACCGTGCACTACATCCACGAGCTGTTCCCGGGACGCCTGCAGGGCCGCGGCCAGGCACTGCTGGCGGCGGTGAGCTTCGGCCTGGGCGGGGCGCTCGGCGCCTCCTTGAGCGGTTGGGTCTGGGATCGGCTGGGACCGCAGTGCGTGTACCTGGCAGCGGCCGTGATAGCGCTGATCGGTGCCTGGCTGAGCCGATCAGCGCCATCGTTGCGCGCTGAGGCGCGGCCTGGACTTGCATCAGGCGCCGAGACCGGCAGCGCAAAGGTCCGATAACCTCGATCCGGCCGGGCTCCATCAGTAGAGGGAATCGTGAAAAAGGAGAAGTCCGCAGTCGACGAGCTGCGCCGCGAACTGGGCGCCACCGCCCGCCTGCCCGACCTGTCCGGTGTCCCTGAGCCTGCGCTCCGGGAATTCGTGGCCTGCGTGCGCAAGGCCCGACGCGACCAGAAACGCCTGCTGCAACGCTCCGCGGAGCACTCTCTGCGCCTGGTGCCGGCGCTGCTGCGGCCGCTGGTGCGCAAGGTACTGTTCGGATGACCCGGAACCTCGGTCGCCGTCAGACATGAACGAACTCAAACGCCAGGCCGAACATCTCAAGCTCGCGCGCCTGTTGGGCTGCTCGGAGGCCCGGGTCGCCGCACTGCAGATTTCCGACGTCGAGGTCCTGCGCCAGCTCCGCGCCGCATGCACCGCGATGCTGTTCGACGGTGATCGCGCCAGTCTGCAGAAGGTGGTGGCCGCCGCCAGGCTGATGCCGGCGGCACTCAACGCCATCGTGGCTGAAAAGGCCTTGGGTCCGGTGCTGGGCAGCCGTGTCGCCGGCATGTTGCCGCCACAACTGGCGGTGGACATCGCCCGGCGCGTGCCGCTGGCCCTGAACGTGGAAGTGACCCTGCTGATCGATCCGCGCAGTGCCGCACCCATGCTCAGGTTGATGCCGCTGGAGATCGTGGTGGCGGTCACGCGCGAGGTGGTCAAGCGTCGCGAGTACATCGCCATGGCGCGCTTCGTCGATACGCTCACCGATGAGCAGATCCTCGCCTGCATGCAGGTGCTGGACGACGAGTCGATCCTGCGGATCGGATTCTTCGTCGAATCCCCGCAACGACTGGAAGAGGTCATGAGCCTGATGGGCGACCCGCGTCTTCAAAAGGTGATGGCGGTCGGCGCACGGCGGGACCTGGACCTGGGCGGCGCGGTGCTGATGCTGCTGTCCGGCGTCGGGCCGGCCCTGCGCGCGCGGATGGCCGAGGCGGCATTGACGCATGCCGATGACCGGGTCGGCGAGCACCTGATCGAGACGGCGCGCCGGCACGGCATGACCGATCTGCTGGCGTCGCTGGGTGCGGCGATGCAGCCGCCGACGGCACGGCGCCTGCAGCGACTGCTGGCCTCGACGGCGAGCGGCAACGACCCGCTTTCATGACTGCGTGAAGGTCTGGAGTCGGGCTCGGATCGACGGCGTGCCAACCTGGGCCCATCAATGCATTTGCATTTGCATCAGCACCGGCACCCGCCGATGAGCGATGCCGCAGCGCAGGTCCGGCGGCACGGCTGCCAGCCGGGCCGGATCGCAGTCGCGCAGCGGGTACGGATTATCTGGCGGCAGAGAAACGAAGCCTGCTCACCGGTCCGACCAGGACTTGGTGCCGTCTGCAGGATGTACCCAGGTTTTCGTTCCTTGTTCGTTTATTGAAAAGTAGCCGTCATCCTTGTTCAGCTTTCCAGCTGCGGCTGTTGCCCGTAGTTCGAAGGTCGTTGCGGTCGCTTCTTCCACACTGAAAGCAAAAATACCCTGAGTCTTGACCGCGCTTTCGCCAGAAAACACGAAATCAGTCGTCAGATCCGTGTACCCATTCTGCTGGGTAAACCAACGCTCGGCCTGCTGCGCGCCCTGTTGCAGCGCCTGCATCGCGTCAGCGCGGTTGCTTCGCTTGACGTACTCCACGTAGCTTGGATAAGCGATCGCTGAGAGGATGCCCACGATCGCCACCGCGATCATGAGTTCCAGCAGGGTGAATCCGCGTCGATGACGATCAAGCATCACGGCGCGATCTCCCTCCAGGTGATCCGACCGACACGGTCGGAAGCGGCTTCGCCGATGACCGCGGTCGAGCCATCGGAACGGGTGGAGTACTTGACCTCGCCGATGCCTTCGCGGCCCACGTAAAGGACGGCTGGTGTGGAAAGAATGCCTTGAGCGGAGCCGATGCCGCTGATGTTGATGTCGTCGTCGGGATCATCCGGATCGCGTTCATCGTAGATGTCGTTGTTGTCCACGATCAGAACATCGGTGATATCCAGCGACGGCTTGCGTGGCTGCCCGCCGTCGCGGGC
>JAJFJX010000220.1 GCA_021773655.1 Panacagrimonas sp. | reverse complement strand
ATCAAGCGGGCGCGTTTCCTGGCGCTGCTGCCCTACACTGACAAGCACGAGTAAGGAGCCCGCCCCATGCAAGTGATTCTGCTCGAAAAGATCAAGCGCCTGGGCGACCTGGGCGACACCGTCAAGGTGCGTCCCGGCTACGGCCGCAACTACCTGCTGCCACAGGGCAAGGCACTGCCCGCCACCGAGGCCAACCGCGAGGTGTTCGAGACCCGCAAGGCCGAACTGGTGCGCAAGGCTCAGGACTCGATCAACGCATCCAGGCTGCGCGCCGAGAAGCTGGCCGGCAAGACCCTGACCATCAGGGCGCTGGCCTCCGAAGAAGGCAAGCTCTATGGCTCGGTCGGCCCGGCCGAGATCGTCGACGCCGCCGCGGCCCTGGGCCTGGACGTGACCAAGCACGAGATCGACATGATCGACGGCCCGATCCGCGCCACCGGCAGCTTCACCGTTGCCGTGGTGCTGCACTCGGAAGTGCAGACCAGCCTGACCGTGGTGGTCGAAGAACAGCGCTCGGCCGGCGCCGCCGCCTGAGCCGCACGCCAGGCGGACACCCGGACGGCCCGCGCAAGCGGGCCGTTTGCGTTGTGGGCACGTGCGCTCAACCGAGCAAGCGCCCGGCCGAGCAGGAAAATGCAGTTCACCGTCCAGGCACAAAGGGAACGAAAACGATTTCCTGAACGAAAGGACATCCTTTAACGGGTGGGCGAACCTGCAACAGCGGTTGAACACAGGGGATGCAAAGAACTACACCCTGGACCGCGTATGCCTTTCTAGTTCGCCTTTCCGGTGAGAGTCGCCGTCCGCAAAAGCCCCTGGCGTCCATTGCGTTCGCTTTGCCCTGTTCGCATCGCGCCCTTGCGTTGAAATGCGGTTTCCAGGGTGAGCGCTGCCCACCGGGGACTTCGCTGCGTCTTGCCTGCTGTTCCTGCTGTCCCGCGTCCACTTTCTGTGCGTCCTTTCGCGTTCGATCACCGGTTTTTCCGGGCTCAAGAATCATCCACAGGCGACGCACAGGACTCGCCCAGCGATCACACCGATCCATCCCCCGTCCGCAGCCGACTGCAGCGCTAAACTCTGCCGTCGAATCTCCCGCCCACGCCTGAAACCTCACCCTTCACGTCGACTCCAGTGGCCCAGATCCGATCCCTCAACACCGCGCAGCGCCAAGCCCCCTATTCGATTGAGGCCGAGCAGTCGGTGCTCGGTGGCGTGCTGCTGGACAACCGCAGCTGGAACGACATCGCCGACCGCCTCGGCGAGGCCGACTTCTACCGTGCCGATCACCAGTTGATCTGGCGTGCCATCGCCGATCTGGTTTCCGCCGGCAAGCCCTGCGACTTCGTCACGCTGTCCGAACACCTGCGCGCGCGCAGCCAGCTCGAGGACGCCGGCGGCCTGGCCTATCTGGGGTCGCTGGCCAACGACACGCCCAGCGCGGCCAATGTGACCGCCTATGCCGACATCGTGCGCGAGCGCTCGGTGCTGCGCAGCCTGGTCGCCGCCGGCGGCGACATCGCCGAACTCGGCTTCCGGCCCGAAGGCCGCGAAACCGCGGAACTGATCGATCACGCCGAGCAGAAAGTCTTTGCCATCCGCGAGCGCGGCGCCCGGGCGCGCACCGATTACCTCGGCATGCCGGCGGTACTCGATCAGGTGTTCGAGCGCATCGACGCGGCACGCCTCAACCCCCAGGGCGCCACCGGCCTGCCGACCGGCTTCGTCGAGTTCGACAACAAGACCACCGGCCTGGGGCCGGGCGATTTGATGATCCTGGCCGCCCGTCCGTCGATGGGCAAGACTTCGCTGGCGATGAACATCGCCGAGCACGTGGCCTTCGACCGCAAGGAAGCGGTGGCCATGTTCAGCATGGAAATGGATCCCGACCAGCTCGGCTTTCGCGTGCTGTCCTCACGCAGTGGCATCCCGCTGCACAAGCTGCGCAGCGGCGACCTGAGCGATCAGGAGATGGACCACCTGGTGTGGGCCATCGGCCGTCTGCGCGAAGCGCCGCTGTTCATCGATCCCACCGGGGGTTTGTCACCGATGGACCTGCGGGCCAAGGCGCGGCGTCTGGCCATGCGCGAGAATCTCAAGCTGCTGATCGTCGACTACATCCAGCTCATGCACGTGCCCGGCAAGGGCGACAACCGGGTGCAGGAGATCAGCGAGATCTCGCGCCAGCTCAAGGCCCTGGCCAAGGAACTGGCGATTCCGGTGATCGCGCTGTCGCAGCTCAACCGTGGCGTCGAGAGCCGTGACAACAAGCGCCCGCGCATGTCGGACCTGCGCGAGTCCGGCGGCATCGAGCAGGACGCCGATCTGGTGGTGTTCATCTACCGCGACTGGGTCTACAACAAGACCTCCGACGAGCGCGACGCCGAGATCATCATCGCCAAGCAGCGCAACGGCCCGCTGGCGACCATCCCGGTGCAGTTCATCGGCACCAACACCAAGTTCGAGAACCCGGTCGGCGGCGCCGCGTACGATTGAGCCTGTCGGGGCGCGACGCGCCCCTGGCCGACAACCATCCGCATGATCCCGCGCGTCACCGCCACCGTGGACCTGGGGGCCATCCGCCACAACCTGGCGCGGGTGCGCGAACTGGCGCCTGCCTCGCGGGTGATGGCGGCGGTCAAGGCCGAAGCCTACGGACACGGCGCGGTGCCGGTGGCGCGCGCGCTGGTCGATGCCGGCGCTGACACGCTCGCAGTAGCCTGCATGGAAGAGGCCCAGGCGCTGCTCGAAGCGCATGTGCAGGCGCCGATCGCGCTGCTCGAAGGGGTGATCTCCGCCGACGAGGCGGCGCTGGCCGCCTACGAGGGCCTGCAGGTCGTGGTGCACGATTTCTGGCAGATCGAGCTGCTGGAGGCGATGCCTGCGGCGTCCAACATCGCGCTGTGGTTCAAGCTCGACAGCGGCATGCACCGGCTGGGCTTTCCGCTCGACGCCGTCCCTGCCCTGCAACAGGTGCTCAGACGTCACCCGGCCTGGCGATTCCAGGGCTGGATCACCCACCTGGCGCGTGCCGACGAGACCGATTCGACAGCCACCCAGGATCAGATCGCCGCCTTCGACGCCGCGCTGGAGGCGGTGCCCGGCCCGCGTTCGATCGCCAACTCCGCCGGACTGATCGCCTGGCCGCAGGCGCGGCGCGACTGGGTGCGGCCGGGCCTGGCGCTGTACGGCGCCAGTCCCTTGCCGGGACAGACCGGCGCCGACCTCGGCTTCCGGCCGGCGCTGCGACTGGAGAGCCGCCTGCTGGCGGTCCGCAGCTACCCGGCCGGCAGCCCCATCGGATACGGCGCCCACTACATCTGCCCGCAGACGATGCCGATCGGCGTGGTGGCCGTGGGCTATGCCGACGGCGTGCACCGCTGCCTGCCAAACGGCACGCCGGTGATCATTCGCGGCCGGCGCGTGCCGCTGGCCGGCCGGGTGTCCATGGACATGATCTCGGTGGATCTTCGCGGCGTCCCCGAGGCGCGCGTCGGAGATCCGGTGTTGATCTGGGGCGAAGGGCTGCCTGCCGAGGAGATTGCCCATTGCGCCGGCACGCTGGCCTACGAGCTGTTCTGCGGCCTGACCAACCGCGTGCGCTTCCGCTACGTCGGACAGCGCTGAAGTCCGGGGCGCAGGTGCGGGGCCTCAGCTCACGCGCAGGAACTGCATGCGCGTGCCGGCCAGCTCGATCTCGTCGTGATCGTTGAGCTTGTGGGCCTGGTCGTCGATCTCGACACCATTGAGCATCACCCGGCGCCCGCTGCTGGCCCCGACCTGGACCACGTAATAGCTGTCGGCGCGGCGGGTGATGGCGGCAACCTGCACGCCGGGCCGGCCCAGCGTAGTGAGCGGCTTGGTCAGCTCCAGCTCCTTGCCGACATTGGCGCCGCTGCTCAGGCGCAGCTTGCCGAGCACGGGCTTCGACGCGCTCAGGCTGGCGGCGCCCAGGGCGCCCCCCGTCGTCGCCGCCGGTCGTGGCGCCGGTCGTGCGGCGGGCGCCGGTCGTGCGGCGGGCGCCGGTGGTGATGCGCGCGGCGCCCCGATGGGCTGCCCGGGGCGCAGGATCATGGTGCGATCATCCTCGCTGTCGGCCTGCGCATTGCCCAGGTAGCGCAG
>JAJFJX010000219.1 GCA_021773655.1 Panacagrimonas sp. | reverse complement strand
GCCTCGCTGCCGATACGTTCGACATGGGGCAGATGCCGCTGAGTCCCTCCAGGCGCACGATTCCCGATGGCCACGTCCAATGCCGACGCTGCGACAATGACCCAACCCGTAAATTTCAGGCTGCCAGGTGCGGACGGCGCGGATGGCGAAGCTGCGGATTTGCGTCGGGCGCTCACGGAGCGTGCGCGCCTGAGTGAAGACGACATCCGCCGTGTGGCGCTGGTCGAAGAGCAGCTCGGGCTGGGATTCATCGAGGCCGCCATGCGCCTCGGCCTGATCAGTCAGTCCGATCTGGATGCCCTGATGTCCGGCGACCCGCAGTCAAGGTCGACCGCGGTCTGCGTGGCCAAGCCGGACGCCAACCTCAAGAGTGCCCACGACCCGTTCGACCTTTACGCAGAGAACATTCGCGCCTTGCGCACCGAGCTGCTGGCGCGTGCGCCCCGGGATGAGGCCAATGTTTTCGCAATCGTCAGCCCGGGCCCGCGTGAAGGCCGCAGCCGGCTGGCTTCCGAGCTGGCGATTTCCTTTTCGCAGTTGGGCCAGTCGACACTGCTGATTGACGGCGACCTGCGCAAATCCTCGCTTCATGGCCTGTTTGGCGCTGCCAATGCCGACGGTTTGGCACAGGCGCTGTCGCAGGGTCGGACGCCCGTGCTGCAGCAGGTGGTCGGCATGCCGAGTCTGACGTTGCTGACCTCGGGAATGCGGGCGGACACACCGCTGGAATTGTTGTCCGACCCGTTGATGGGCGAATTGCTGATCGGCTGGAAACGCCGTCACCGGCACATCATCCTCGACACACCGCCGTCGTCGCAGTTCTCGGACGGACTCGCCATTGCCGGCCATGCCGGCAGGGTCTTGATGCTGACCCGCAAGAACCGGACGTCGGCGTCCCAGACGCGGGATTTGGTGAGTCGGCTTTCATCGACCCGGGCTTCAGTGATCGGATGTGTCCTCAACCAGTTCTAGGGGCGTGCTGCGTTCTTCTTGGACGTGATTCGCGAGTGGAACCTTGGATCCGGCCAGGCGCGATGACGCGTCCTGGCTGGCCTGTGGCGAGAAGGCGCAACGTGGCGCCATCCCCGATGAGCAACAAGGCGAACCGGAGCGAGGCGTCACCGCATCGATTCAGGTGCGGGCGAGCCTGAGGCTCAGCCTTCGCCAGCACCCAGCTTCTGGATCAGATTCCAGTGGCGCTCCGTCACCGGCGTCACCGACAGCCGCGAGCCACGCTCGAGGATGCGCAGGCCCTGCAGGCGGGCTGCCTGGGCGCGCAGCACTTCCAGCAGAACCGGGGGATCGAAGCGGCGGCGGAACCGGACTTCCACCAGCAGCCAGCGCGGCTCCTCGCGACGCGCCTTTGGGTCGTGATGCTCGTGATCCGGGTCGAACTGCGTAGGGTCCGGATAGGCGTTCGAGACGATTTCCATCTCGCCGTAGATGCCCGGTTGCGGACAGCTGGAATGATAGAAGAACGCCAGGTCCCCGGGCCGCATCTGGTCGCGCATCATGTTGCGCACCTGATAGTTGCGCACGCCGTCCCAGGCTTCGGTCTGCGCCGGGCGGGACGCCAGATCGTCGATCGAAAAACAGTCCGGTTCCGATTTCATCAGCCAGTAAGCCATGGGTCAGGCGCCTCGTCGTTATTCGGGGGGCAAGCCAAAGTGACGAAGGCCGTGCTCGCTGCAGACGGCGTGCAGCCGCACGTCCCAGGGCTCGGCCTCGATGGCTGTGCTCAGACGCTGACAATCGAACGCCAGACCCACCCGCCAGGGTCGCGCGCCAAGCCCGGCAAGCCAGCGATCATAATGGCCGCCGCCCTGACCGAGCCGGTACCCGCGTGGATCCACACCGAGCAGCGGTAGCACCACGACGTCGATGTGGGAGCGGGTGATGCGGGAGCCGAACCGTGGCCGATCGATCCCGTGCAGACCGACGATGCGCGGCGCGCCGGGCCGAAGGGTAATCCACCGCAGCATGCGGGGTCCCGTCTCCGGCGGCCGATGATCGAGGACGGGAACCCCAACGATGACGCCGCGCGCGTGCAAGGCACGGAGCAGGGGTTCGGTGGAAAGCTCGCTGCCGCAAGCGAGATAGACCGCGACGCAGCGGGCGCTGCGCAATCTTGGGCAGGTCATCAGTCGACGACAGGCGCGCTCGGCGCGCGCCAGGCGCTGCTGCGGACTCAAGGCCAGTCGCCGACGGCGCAGCGCGCTGCGCAGTTCCTGCTTGCGCTCGGCCGGGGAATTCAAGGTGTCTTCCGCGGCGCTTGCCACGGGCTCGGTTCCTTGAGACGAGGTCTCAAGTGGGCGCCGCGCCGATCCATCGGGCTTCCCGCCATCTTCGCGGGCCTGCACGCCAGAACCGGGTAGGGCTCCCTGGTGGCGAAAATAGGCTCAAGGGGCTTGGAGCACGCTTGGGCGCTACGGAAGACACGCCAACAGGATAACACCTCGATTGCTGCCACCGGTCTGCCCCGAAGCATCGATCAGCAGCCGGATCACTCCAGCGCAAGCGTCGAGTCGATGTCCAGCCGCAGCTGCTTGACGCGTTCTGCCGAGGCGTGATCCGGTGGCACAACGCGGTCCGAGCCGCGCAGTTCGAGCAGCTCCCGCGCCAGGTTGAGTGCTGCCATCACCGCGATGCGCTCGGCACCGAGCGCCTTGCCACGCTTGCGGATGGCGGTCATGCGATCGTTGAGGAAATCGGCCGAGACCACCAGTGCCTCGTGTTCGTCCTGGGGGCAAACCACCGTGTATTCGCGTCCCATGATGCGCACGGTGACGCTGAGATTCTCGGAGTCGGCGGGTGCCGATGCGCG
>JAJFJX010000218.1 GCA_021773655.1 Panacagrimonas sp. | reverse complement strand
GCCGCTATCACGAGGAAATGGGCGTGGCCACGCCCAAGCGCATGCCGATCAGCTTCCCGGTCAGCATTCGCACCGACGCCGACCCAATGGGCGGCAACCGTTTTGCCGGCGCCCAGCACGCCGCGCTGATCGACGAGACCGACTCGGTGAAGCGCATCCGCGACGTGCAGGAGTTCGTGCGCAAGCTCAAGTCCGAGCCGGCGCTGGACAGCCTGATGCGCGTCATGCCGGTGCTCACCCGCCTGCCGGTGGCGGTCGCCGGCGCGCTGACATCGGGCATGACCATGTCGACAGACGCGCAAATCAGCAACGTCCCCGGGCTCAAGAGCACGGTGTACCTGGCGGGTGCGCGCGTTACCCACATGTGGCCGTTCGGTCCGGTTCCGGGCTGCGCCATGATGATCGCCATGATCTCCTACGACGGTCGCTGCTGCCTGGGCCTGAACAGCGACCGCGCCGCGGTGACCGAGCCCGAGCTGCTGGTGCGCTGCCTGCGCGAAGGAATCGACGAGGTGCTCGAACTGGGGTCGAAATCCGCCGCACCTGGGCCGGGCGCGGCTGGAAAATCGGTGCGCAACACCAAGACCTCGGCCGGGGCGCCCTGAACATGCAGCACCGCGAGGCCAATTTTCAGGGAAAAAAGCACCTCTCCATCTACCGGCAGGCCTGGGTGCCGGACGATGCTGCCAGGGCGGCCGTGGTCATCGTGCACGGCCTGGGCGAACACAGCGGGCGCTACCGGCATGTCGCCGAGCACCTGGTGAACTTTGGTTGTGCGGTCTACGCGATGGATCATCGCGGTCATGGAAAATCGGAGGGTCCGCGCGCGGTCGTCGACCGGTTCGCCAACGCAGTGCAGGACATCGACCAGGTGGTGGAACTGGCGCGCGGCGAACAACACGGCAAGCCGGTCTTCATGATCGGCCACAGCATGGGCGGGGCGCTGGCGCTGAGCTACACACTGCAGCACGCGGACAAGCTCAAGGGCTTGATCCTGTCCGGGCCGGCAGTGGCCCTCGACGGTGCGCCGCCGCACCTGCGACCCCTGAGCAAGCTGCTGTCGGTCATTGCGCCCCGGGCAGGGATGTTCGCCATTCCGCCGACAACGGTGTCGCGCGATCAAAGCGTGGTGAGCGATTACGCCAGTGATCCGCTCAACCATCACGGCAAGGTGCCGGCGCGGACGCTGGCCGAGATCGTGCAGTTCGTCGAGTGGCTACCTGCGGCGGCCACCGAGCTGCGGCTGCCCCTGTTGATCCAGCACGGCAGCAAGGATGTGCTGGCCGGATTGTCGGGCAGCCAGATGCTGATGCGGACGGTCGCCTCGCAGGACAAGACGCTGAAGGTCTACGACGAACTGTTCCACGAGATCTACAACGAGCTGCCTGAGGACCGCGCGCGGGTGCTGGCGGACCTCAAGGACTGGATCGAGGCCCACATCGCATGAAGAGGTTTGTCCTGGTATGACGTCCGCCCCGGAGGCAATTCGTTTTCCCTACGTCGAAGTGCCGGAGTCCGCGCAAGCCTTGCGCCGCGAGGTGCGCACCTTCCTCGCCGAAGAGCGCGCCTCGGGAAGTTTCGAGCCGGCCTGCGATTGCTGGGCGGATTTTTCCGAAGCGATGTCCAAGAAGCTCGGCGCGCGAGGCTGGCTGGGCATGACCTGGCCGAAAGTCCACGGCGGGCAGGAACGCTCCCTGATAGAGCGCTGGGTGGTGACCGAGGAGCTGCTCGCGGCAGGTGCGCCGGTGGGCGCCCACTGGATCGCGGACCGCCAGTCCGGCCCGCAGATCCTGCGCTACGGCACCGACGAACAACGGCGCTTCTTCTTGCCGCAGATCGCGCGCGGCGAGTGCTACTTCGCCATCGGCATGAGCGAGCCGGGTGCCGGCTCGGACCTGTCGTCGGCGCGCACCGTCGGCGAGAAGGTCGAGGGCGGCTGGAAAATCACCGGCCAGAAGGTCTGGACCACCTGGGCGCATCGGGCGCACTACGCGATCACCTTCTGCCGCACCAGCCCGCAGGAGAAGGATCGCCATGCCGGCTTCAGCCAGTTCATCGTCGATCTCAAGGCGCCGGGCGTCACCATCCGGCCCATCGTGAACCTGTCGGGCGAGCATCACTTCAACGAAATCTACCTGGACGGCGTGTTCGTGCCCGACAGCCGCGTGCTGGGCGAGATCGGCGGCGGCTGGCAGCAGTTGATGAGCGAGCTCGCACTGGAACGCAGCGGCCCGGAACGCTTCCTCAGCCCCTACCCGCTGCTAAATGCCTTTGCCGAAAGTGCAACGCCTGACAACGACGCCGCGCTGGGATCGATGCTGGCGGAGGTGTTCACGCTGCGCCAGATGTCGCGCTCGGTGGCCGGGCAGTTGATGACCGGCCGCCTGCCCAACGTCGAGGCGGCGCTGGTCAAGGACGTCGGCAACGCCTACGAGCAGCGCATGCAGGACATCGTGCGCGAGGCGCAGACCAGCGCCGCGGGCCTGCAGGCGGGTGACGCGCTGCAAAGGCATTTTGAGTGCGCCGTCATGCGCTCGCCCTCGTTCACCCTCCGTGGCGGTACGAGCGAGGTTTTGCGCGGCGTCGTGGCGCGGGCACTGGGACTGAGATGAGCGACCTCAAAGAAATACTGGCGGACGAAGCCGGCCGCATTCTGGGCAACCTGTGCACGCCGGAGGCGGTGAACGCAGCGGGTGGCGGCGGGTTCTCGTCCGCGCTGTGGAGCGCCGTCGAATCCAGCGCTCTGCACCACGCCTGCCTCGGCGAGGCGGACGGCGGCGCGGGCCTTGGGCTCGGCGATGCCCTGCCGATGGTGCGGCGCTTCGCCAATTTCGCTGCGCCGGTGCCGATTGCCGATGCACTGCTCGGCTCCATCCTGCTGCAGCGGGCGGGCCTGGCTCTTCCGCAAGGCCTGCTTGCGCTGGCCCATGCGCCGTTGACGCTGAGCTCCAGCGCCACGGGGCGCAGCCGGGTTCCGTATGGCCGTCATGCCGCGCGCATCGTGCTCTGGCAGAAAGAGGGCGACAGCTTGCGCGTTGCGCTGCTCGATCCGGCGGACCAGACCTTCACGCGGGGTCTCAATCTCGCCGGCGAAGCGATAGACATGCTGGAAATGACTGGCGCGCCGCTGCTTGCCGTCGGTCAAGCCACGATGAGCGCAGACGATCTGCTCGCCTGGGGTGCCCTGCTGCGCGCCGCGCAACTGGTCGGGGTCATGGAGCAGGCGCTGGCGCTGGCGGTCGAGCACGCGAACACGCGGGTGCAGTTCGGCCGCAGCCTGAGTGCCTTCCAGGCGGTGCAGCACAGCCTGGTCGTGGCCTTCGGCGAATGCGCGGCGGCGACGGCGGCGATGGAAACGGCGGCGGCACTCAGCGTCGAACGTCCGCACGCGCTGGCCGTTCCCGCCGCAAAAATCCGGGCCGGCAAGGCCGCGACCGTGGTCGCCCGCACCGCGCACCAGGTGCTGGGAGCGATGGGCTACACGCACGAGCACGCGCTGCACCAGTACACGCGGCGCATCTGGTCGTGGCGCGACGAGTTCGGCGCCGAGGCCGAGTGGTCGCGCAAGCTCGGGGCGCAAGCGCGCCAGCATGCGCAGACCGGAAATCCCGATGGCTTGTGGGACTGGATCACCGTCAAAGGAATTGCCTGAAATGACCGTACTGTTTGAACTTCGCGGCGCCGTGGGGCTCATCACGCTCAACCGCCCCGACAAGATGAATGCCTTCAACAAGCCGCTGCTCGCCGCCTGGCGCGAGGCGCTGGAGAAGTGCGAACGCGACCCTGCGATCCGCACGGTGGTCATCACCGGCGCCGGCAAGGCCTTTTGCAGCGGCGGCGACATCGATGAAATGGCCGCGCGCATCGATGCGCCGGCCGATGAGCAGAAAGCCTACCTGTGGGACAACGTCTACCCGGTGGCGCGGGCGATCCGCGATCTGTCCAAGCCGGTGATCGCCGCGGTCAACGGCGCGGCCACCGGCGCGGGCATGGACATGGCGCTGTGGTGTGATCTGCGGGTGGCGGCGGAAAGCGCCCGTTTCGCCGAAACCTACGTCAAGGTGGGGCTGGTGCCCGGCGACGGCGGCGCCTACCTGCTGCCGAAGCTGGTCGGCATCGGCAAGGCCCTGGAACTGCTCTGGACCGGCGCGCCGCTCACGGCGCAGCAGGCGCTGGAACTGGGCATCGTCAACAAGGTGTTCCCGGATGCGGAGATGCTCGAAGCCGCCGTCGCCTTTGCCGCCAAGCTGGCGCAGGGCCCGGCCATGGCCATGGGCCTGATCAAGCGCGCAGCCTACCAGTCGCTGATCCTGGATCACCGCACCCATCTCGACCTGATTTCCTCGCACTTCGGCACCGTGGCGCAAAGCGCGGAGCATCGCGAAGGCGTCAATGCCTTCCTCGAAAAGCGCGCGCCGAAATTCTGACCGTCCCGTAAAACTCTTGGAGGATCGCGAACATGGGACCGCTTGCCGGCATCAGGATCGTGGAAATGGCCGGCATCGGCCCGACGCCGATGACGGCCATGCTGCTGGCCGACATGGGCGCGACGGTCATCCGGGTCGATCGCCTGGTCGAATCGGATCTCGGCATTCGCAAGCTGCCGAAATTCGACCTCACCAATCGCAACCGGCGTTCGGTGGCCATCGATCTGAAGAAGGCCGAGGGCATCGCCCTGGTGCTCGATCTGGTGGCCCAGGCCGATGGCCTGATCGAGGGCTTTCGCCCCGGCACCATGGAACGGCTGGGCCTCGGCCCGGAAACCTGCGCGGCGCGCAATCCCAGGCTGGTCTTTGGCCGCATGACCGGCTGGGGCCAGACCGGCCCGCTCGCGTCCCGGGCCGGTCACGACATCAACTACATCTCTTTGACCGGCGCCCTGAGCCAGATCGGGCGTGCCGAGGGTCCGCCCGCGCTGCCGCTCAACCTGGTCGGTGATTTCGGCGGCGGCTCGCTTTACCTGGCCTTCGGAATGCTGTGCGCGCTGCTGGAGGCACGCACGTCCGGCCGCGGGCAGACCGTGGACGCCGCGATGGTGGACGGCGCCGCCTCGCTCATGACCTATTTCTACGGTGCGCACGCCGCGGGTCAGCACAACCGTCCGCGCGGGCACAACGTGCTGGATGGCGGCGCGCCGTACTACGACACCTACCTGTGCGCCGGCGGCGGATACCTGTCGGTGGGGCCGGTCGAGAAGCGGTTTCGGCACGAGTTCTACGGGCTTATTGGCCTGGATACGGGGACGCTTCCGGACGCGGCCGATCCGGCGAACTGGCCCCGGCTCAAAGGCCTGATCGCCGAGCGCCTGCTGACCCGCACCCGCGACGAGTGGGTCGCGCTGCTGCAGGACAGCGACGCTTGCTGCGCCCCGGTACTGAGCCTGGAAGAAGCGCCGCAGCACCCGCACAACCGTGCGCGTGGCACGTTCATCGAGATCGACGGCGTGGTCCAGCCGGCGCCGGCACCGCGCTTCAGCCGCTCCCAGCCCAGCCCGCCGACGCCCCCCGAAGCCCCCGGACACAGCTCCGAGGCCATCTTGCGCGACTGGGGCGTGGCGGATGAGGCCATCCAGCGCCTGCTCACGGCGAAGGTGGTCGGAAGTCGCAATGCCTGAAGCTGCTGCGCCGCGGGTCGTGCGCGTCGGCGGGGCAGGGCTGCGGGCGTTTGCTCTGAGATGCCTGGCCGGAATTGTCCTTCTTGCCCTGCATGGCACGGCCTCGGCGCACGCCGCCTCGCTGGCGCCACTGGCCGCCGACGCCGTGGTTCTCGCCTTCGGCGACAGCCTGACCTACGGCATCGGCAGCCCGGAAATGGACTATCCCCGGATGCTGGAAGTGCAGATTGATCGCCGAGTGGTCAACAGCGGCGATCCCGGCGAGACCACCGGCCATGGGCGCGATCGCCTGCCGGGGGCGCTGGCCGAGATCCAGCCTGACCTGATGATCCTGTGCCTGGGGCTCAACGATTTCATTCTCGGTGTCCCGGCGGCGACTAC
>JAJFJX010000217.1 GCA_021773655.1 Panacagrimonas sp. | reverse complement strand
GTCTCGACGCCCTCGGCGACCACCCGCATGTCCATGGCCTTGGCCATCGCGATCATTGCGCGCACGATGGCCGTCGTGCTGCTGTCGACCTCCAGGGCGCCGACGAAGGTCTGGTCGATCTTGATCGAGTCCAGCGGCAGGCGGCGCAGATAGGACAGCGACGAATAGCCGGTTCCGAAATCGTCCAGGGCCACCGTCACGCCCATCTCGCGAACGGCCAGCAACCAGCTGCTGGCGGCATCGAAATCGGTGATCAGCGCGCTCTCGGTGATTTCCAGTTCCAGGTGCTCGGCGCGCGCCCGCGTGGTGACGAACAGTTCGCGCAGCCGGTCGAAGATTCCGCGCCGGTGCAGCTTGAGCGCTGACAGATTGACTGCAACCCTGAAATTTTCGAAGCGCTCCTGCCATTCGGCAATCTGGCAGCACGCGGCCGTCAGCACGTAGTCGTCCAGCGCCGGACTCATGCCGCCGGCCTCGGCGACAGGAACGAACTGGTCCGGACCGACGAACTCGCCATTGCGCAACGGCCACCGAATCAGCGTCTCGGCGCCTGTCAGCTTGCCGCTGCGGGCATCGATCTTGGGCTGGTAATAGGGCACCAGGCGGTCGCTTTCCATGGCCCGGCGCAGACGCAGCTCCAGCGACAGTGCGGAGGCCAGGTCCGGCGCCGGTCCGCGCCGCCGGTCACGCTGGACGCCGTCGTCGCGAATCAGCGCCAGGGTCGCTTCGATGTGCTTGAGCAGCTCGATGGCCCGGCGGCCGTCGAGGGGATAGACCGCGATCGAGGTGCGGACCTGCAAGCCGCGCACCCGACCTTCCATGTGCAGATCCTCCTGCAGCGCCCTGGCGGCGCGCGCCGCCACCTCACGCGCATGGCGCGCGGCGGTCTCCCGGCTCTCCGCCTGTCCGGGCCCCAGCACCACGGCAAACAGGTCCTCCGAAACCCGGGCGACGAAATCCATCGGCCGCAGCGCGTGCTGTATGCAGCTGGCGATCGAGGACAGCAGGCGTTCGAAAGTCTCCTTGGGCAGGGTCGCCTGCAGCGAGCCGAAATGCTCCAGGTGAACGCCCACCAGGGCCATCGGCAGATCCTTGTTGGCGGCGCGACGACGCACGCGTTCTGCCAGTTCCAGCATGTGCCGACGGTTGGGCAGCCCGGTGATCAGGTCATGACTGAACAGGAACTCGGCGCGCGCCATGGTCTGTTCGCGATCCGCCAGTTCGGCCTTCATGCTCTGCACCGTGCGCTCCAGTTCCTCGGAATGGGTGCGGGCCTCGAATCCGAGCGCCATCGCCTGCTCGGTCATCGCCAGATAGCTGCGGATCCTGGCTCGCAGGATGCAGGGATTGATCGGTTTGTACAGCACGTCGATGGCGCCGGAATCAAGCGCGGCACGGGCATAGGCCTCGCTGGTGTCGGCACTCAGCATCACGATGGGAATGGCCCGCGTCAGCGGATCACTCGACAGCCGCTTGCAGACTTCCAGGCCGCGCATGTCCGGCAACGGGTCGGCAATGAAGATCAGGTCGGGCAGGCTGTTGCACAGCACGGCGTCTAGCAGGCGTTCTGCACTCTCCCACTGCACCACCCCGCCCAGACCGTGCATGGCCACGCTGGCCCAGGCCCGGTCATCGACCGGGTGGTCCGCAACGTAGATTCTGGCCTGCTTGGTCGGTTCCATCGCTCCTTACCCACAGCGCCCGGGGCCATCGCGCCAGACCAGGGCCTTCGCGTGTCGGGCTACTTCATCCTGCCGCGCCCCCGGAGTCAATGATTTCTCCCGCATCGAGTCCTGCGATTCCGGGTCTCGGCGCCCGCGCCCACTGCTTCCGAGCCGGCTCTCATGCCCCTGGAAACTGCATTTCGACCTGGATTCCAGCAGTCGCGGGAATTCCACTGCCGGCCGAGGATCACGGCCGATCAGGAACCCCATTTCCCGGGATTTTCACAAGAGGATCTTCAGGATCTTCCGGAACTTCAGGAAGTTCTTCGGCTCCGGCCGGCGCGGCCATTCAGAACCGGTATCGCCACTCCGACTCCAGCCGGTCACGGGAGCGCCGCAACCATCCCATCTGGCGGTAGAGCTCGGACAGATGACGACGGGTATCCCGTCGCGCCTCCTGGTCGACTCCCTCGCTGCGGGACAGGCGTTCCTGCAGGGACTCGATGCGCCGGTCCAGTTGAGCAATCTCCTGCTCGATGTCGTAGGTCTCGCGACCCAGTTCATAGGCCGCCAGAAAGCCGGATTCGGCCCCATCCGGGCAGACCCGGCCGTAATGCATGCCGCGCCGCCCTACGGCGTACCCGTTTTCCGCCGTGCAGTAGGACTCAAGTCCGGCTTGGTAGCCACGCCGCCAGTGGTCGCCATCGACCTGCAGCCCGAACTCGGCGCAGGCCTGATGGTGATCGCCGATGCGCTCCGGCGGGTACCCGTCGGCGCCGTCGCGCTGGCCCAGGTCGAACCAGTCGACGGTGCGGCACTGCCCCTCGTCGAGGGTGGCGCAGCCGGTGAGCAGCAGCAGCGCGAAGCCCGGCAGGACCCACCAGGGTCCAATGTCGTGCTGCGCGCTTGCCGGAACGGATCCGCGGCGTCTTTTTGCGCCTGGCGGCGTTGAGTCTCCTCGCCATGGATCCCCCATGACTCGTCGTCGCGCCGTGCCGGACACAAGAATCCACTCGCGAATCATGTCATCGAACCATGCAGCACAACCCCGGGAGCTTGGGCGGCAGGAACGCGCGGCTGCGACGGCGTCATTCCGGCCAGAATCTCCGCTGCGCCTGGTTGAATGAAGTGACCATTGGCCTCGACGCATCGAAAGATCCGACTCGCAATGGACTGGCCTGGCCTGCACGGCTCCTGCCGCCCGGGCTCCTGGATGACGTCAGACGACATCGAAGGCAACCGAACCCCGAGGTGAAATGTCGAGCAGCGGCGCCAACTCGTTGAGAGCGCTGCGGTAGACATCGCGTTTGAACTCCACCACCTCGCTCAGCGGATGCCACCAGTCCACCCAGCGCCAGCCGTCGAATTCGGGTTCGGACGTCCGGTCGAAGCAAACCCGGCTTTCGGGCCCGACCAGGCGCAGCAGGAACCATTTCTGGCGCTGGCCGATGCAGGTGCGCCCGCGGCCGCGGCGCACGAAACGGTGCGGCAGACGATAGCTGAGCCAGCCCGAGGTGCAGCCCACCACCTGCACGTCCCGGGCCGACAGCCCCAGCTCTTCTTCGAGCTCCCGGATCATGGCCTGCTCCGGCGTCTCGCCGTGCTGGATGCCGCCCTGGGGGAACTGCCAGGCCTGCTGGCGCACACGTTTGGCCCACAGCACCTCGCCGGCCGGATTGGCCACGATGATGCCCACGTTGGGTCGAAATCCGTCTGCGTCGATCACGGTGCCGGGCGACTCTTTGATCCTGGGTGGATTCTGCACCTTGCGGGCAGGCCGGGAAAGGCAGTCTGGCGCCCGGCGCGCCCAGCCACCAAACTACCCGGAGGACCCACCTGGCCCTGTTCGATCTC
>JAJFJX010000216.1 GCA_021773655.1 Panacagrimonas sp. | reverse complement strand
ACGCGTAACTCTCCGGTCGTCGCGTGTCTCGAACGCTGCGAGCGTTACGGCAAACACGCTGATACCGACGCTCCCCAGAACAGAACCCCAGAACAGCTGCCTGCCGCGGACGCCGGCGACGGCCAGCCCAGGCGCAACAGCGACGGTTCGAAGAAGTGTCCAGCCGATCATCTCTGCGTAGGCGCCGCTGTCTCCGTTGACGACACGAACGCCCGCGCTCTTTGTCGGCACTTCACCCTTCTGGCGAGCTCTCGACGGTTTCGTCCGGCGTCTTTTCGTCGGGCTCTTGCGGGCGGGCATCGCGATCAGCATCGCAGATCTCCTGAAGAAGATCCACGACAGCCGATTTGTCGCGCACAACTACGAGGTAACCGTCCGGCGGGTGAGCCTCGACGGTGACCCGGTCTGAAAACTCCTCGGGAACCATCGCTTCGATGGCCTCACGCTCCAGGTGCCGAATGAGCGCCTGCGCGTGCAGATGCCACGGGCCCTCGGCCGAAACCGCCTTCGGCTCGGGTTTGCCTTCTTTGGTCGCCATCGCGCTAGTATAGACTGGCACCCATGGCAGGCGGAATCGTATCCCATCCGGCAGTCCGGAATCGCGTACCGGACGCGGACGACTGGGGGATCGTTTCCAGGGTTATCGGCGGTGGTGGCTTTGTCATCGTCGACCAGATTCGGCCCTCGATCTCGACCGTTACCGGGGTTCCGCGCAGCGCGGTCACCGTCACCCTGCTCGCCGCCAACGCCCTCCGACGTGGGGCATTTTTCTACAACAACTCACCCGGCCGTATGTTCATCAAGCTCGGCGCTGGCGCGCTCACCTCCTCGTTTACGGTCAGCATGACGCGCGGCGGCTTTTACGAGGTACAATGGCCAACGTACACTGGGATCATTACTGGGATCTGGACTGCCGGCGGCGCCGGCGACGTGCAGGTCACCGAGCTCACATAGGAGAACGCAGATGCCACCAGCACAAGCCATGATCACCCACATGACCAAAGTCGAGACTCAGAAAATGATCGCCGACATGAAGGCCGGCGAGCTTCTCGAGTTCGCCGACTCGACCGACGCTGACGTCGTCGTCCGCTGTCAGATGGACGGCATCAAGCAGAAGGAAGGCGCCGGCGCCGCATTGCAGAAGCTCTGTGATGCCGACTCTGTCAAAACGCGCGCTGCCGTCGTGAAGCTGGAAGAAGACGCGAAGAAAAAGCCGGAGACGGCCAAGCCTACGTCGCCTGCGCAGTAGCCTCGACGGGTTCGTCGTACTTCGACAGAATCTTCACAACCCCCTGGACCAGTCCAAACAGCGGCCGCGGCGGCTGTTTGGCTGGGAACCATTCAACGCGATCATACGTGTCCTCGAGCGCCGCGATCTCGCCGGCCTTGTGCTTCGCGTACATCACCACCGTCAAGAAGTGCTGGCCAACGTGGCGCATGTACGTGCTCACGTAAGGCACGCGCGCTGGTATCCCGACGTGGTCGATTTCGATCCCACACGTGCTCAGCACCGAACGTTTGGTCGCCGCAGCGATGGTTTCGCCGATCCCGATGGCGCCCTCGGGCAGCGTCCACTCCTTCGTGCCCTTCATGCGGCAAAACAGCATGTCTCGGTCGCGCCAGACCATGGTCGCCAGGCTAACCTGGGTGCCAATCCGGTCGGTGGAATCGATCTCTCGAATCAGGTAGGGAACACCCGAGGCGTCGTACTCCGCCGATGCCCAGCGCTGTGCGGCCGCTTCCTCCGCGAAGGTGCCCGCTGGCTCCTGGCTATCGACCGGCCAGAAAACTGCGTGCACGCGCCGCTGGCCAGCGATGATCTGCGGAGGGCGACTCCCGGTCACGACGTAGACAGGGCGACCATCCTCAGCGACGTCAACGATCATCAGTCCCTCGGGGAAGTCGGCGCGCCGCTTCGCAAACGACTCGACGAATTGCTTAAGCCCGAAACCACTCAGCCGTTCGCGCTGGGCGTTCTCGATGCCCTCGATTGTGTCCTGGATCCGGACGATAGTCTTCACACTTCTAACTTACCTGTAATGCAGGTCGCATGCTACGGTCGAAAAGCAACCTCTTTGCGCAAGGAGCCCCATGAGTCTCGAAAACGGCGAACAGACGATCATCGATTCCTCCGACGTCGAGGTCTTCACCTCTGGCAACCCTGGCTTCGTAGCGCAGGGAACCGCCGCCGCCGTTGCCGACGCATGGCCCATTCTCGTCACTGACGGTGTCGACACCGCAGCCGTCGTAGCGAGCTCCGCGGCTGCCGCCGGCGCCGACGGCCTCGTGGTCTACCTGGGCGAGGAAGACATCGACGTCAACATCACGCAGCCGACCACCTGCACGCAGACCTCGGTTGCCATGAGCGTCGTGGTCGCCACGAGCCTTGCGACCAACGCGGCCCGCCTGTCCGCCCTGCTCTGGAACGACGGCTCGGCTCGAGTCTTCGTCCGCCTCGCCGCGGCGGCCACCACGGCGCTGTTCACCCTACAGATGACCAACAACGCTTTCTACGAGCTTACCTTCCCGGCTTACACCGGTATCGTCACCGGGATCACCTCGGCCGGCACTGCGACGATGCTCGCGACTGAGTGCACGTAGTAGACTGGGGCCATGCCCCTAAACGACGAAGAAGTTGTTGTCAGTAACGCCGTATCGCTAGCCGTCGTCCTGAACGTCGGCTGCGTGTCGGACGCTGGCGGCCTCTCCGTCGACGTCACCGGATTTCAATACGACCAGGCCGGCACGCGCGGCAAGTTCGCTGGGGCCGTCGGCTCGGTGGTCGTCGACGACCAGACGAACTACGTCTACCTCGACAGCGTCGGCGCGCTCATCATCAACACAACGGGATTCCCCGCGGGATCGATCGCTCACATTCGATTGGCCATCGTCACCACACAGGGCGGCGTCGTGGTCAACATTGAGGACCAGCGTGCGATCCTCACTTCCGCCCTAGTCGGCGGTGGTGGCGGAGAGTCGAACACTGGCGCCAACGTCGGCGCCGGCGTTGGCGTGTTTCGCGACAAGACCGGAGTCGTCCTCAACTTGCGCAGCCTCATCGCCGGCACCAACGTAACGATCGTCAACAACGGCGACGACATAACGATCTCTGCCGCGGGCGGTGGTGGCGTCCCCGATATGCGCGACGTGGTCGTGTTCGATCACTTCCAGTCAGGCAACGACGACACCGACGAGATGGGACTGATGGGCTGGCGGGAGTTTGGCACCGGCACCGGAAGCTCGATCGATTTTTCACCAGCGATAGCTGGGCACCCCGGCATTCTTCAGGTCAACGCCGGCACCGGCGCTACTGCCCGCCGTGCAATAGGCCTCGGGGACAGCAGCGGGACCGGCGGTCGGATCGTTGTGGGCGGAACCAATCCGCTGGTCTACGAAACCCTCGTCCGATTCCCAACTGCCGCCGACTTCGATGCGGCAAACCTTATGGACGTCCAGTTTGGCCTGGGCCTCAACTGGGGAGCCGACACCGAACTCGCCGACGGCGTTTACTTCCGATACACACCCGGCACCGACACCGAATGGAGCCTGGTCACTGCCGACGGCGGCGTGCGCACGGTCCTGGCGTCTGGAACCGCCCCGGTCGCTGGCAACTGGGTTCGCCTCGGATTCTCCGCCACGGCGGCCGGCGTGCAAGGGATCCTCAACGGCGTCAACTTCGGCGCACCGATCGCGACCAACATCCCTGCTGGTGGACTCGGCATTGGCTTCAAGGCTAGAAGTGCAAACGGTGCTGGCGCGGCGCTTCAGGCAGACTATGTTCAGCTAACCCAGGTAACAGATAAGGAGACGTAGACATGTCAGTTGAAAACCCGGTCATTCACCCCTTTCCCGTCAAGCGCCCTGGCTTCATCACGCAGGCAGCATGGATCGGAGACGACGACGACCTCAGCCTCCAGTGCAGCTTCAACGACGTCGGCGGTATCGGCAAAGCGATCAGCTTCGACACGCGCAACCCGGAGCGCGCTGGCGAAATCTGTCTGCCAAACTCAAACGACGTTGCGGACCTCGGGCCGAACGTTCGCGACATTCTCGTCGCCCACGTGCGCATGAGCTGCATGTGCGCGGGGCTTGCTGTGCCGGGGTCCAAGGAGTTCGAAGACAGCTTCGTTCACCTCGAAGGCAACAATTTCCAAACGGCAGTCGGCACCGTCAAGGTCATCTCGTTTTCGCTGATCGACGACCAGTGCATGGATCTGGAGTTTCGTCAGGGCAGCGGCGCCAAGCGCACCTATCGAGTCGACCACGGCGAACTTAACCGGTACGAATTCGTGCCCACTACTCAGCTGCTGGTGATTCCAGGTTCGGTCGAGAAGGAGTTCCCGTCT
>JAJFJX010000215.1 GCA_021773655.1 Panacagrimonas sp. | reverse complement strand
CGCTGGACCCCAGTCCCGGCATGCTCGAAATGGCGCGCGCCGCCGGCGTGCGCAGGTTGGTGCCGGGCCGTGCAGAACTGCTGCCGTTCCCGGACGCCGGTTTCGATCTGCTGACGATGGGATACGCACTGCGACACGTCTCTGACCTGGATGCGACTTTCGCCGAATTCCTGCGCGTGCTGCGGCCGGGCGCGAAGCTGCTGATCCTGGAAATCACCCGTCCACCGCCCGGCCTCGGATATCACGCGCTGCGCTTCTATCTGCGTACGCTGGTGCCCTTGCTCACACGCTTGCAGGGTTCGCGCGACGCGCAGGCGCTGATGCGCTATCACTGGGACACCATCGAACACTGCGTGCCGCCGGCGACGATCCTTGCGGCACTCCGGTGCGCCGGTTTCGAGCAGATACGGCGCAAGGCCATGCTGGGTCTGTTCAGTGAATACAGCGGCGTGCGTCCGTTGGTTCGGCGCCCCTGATGAGCAGGCCGACCCTTGAACTGGAGCCCTTTGTCGCGTCCGCGCTCCGTGCGGCGGTGCCGCGCGTCGTGCCGGAGCGGTCGAGCGCGCCAGTCGCCCTGACTCCACTCGCCGGCTTCAGGCGTCTGCCGCTGATTCAGCCGGATCTCCCGCAGCGCATCCTGGCGTGGCGCGCGGCACTCGGCGTGACCCAGGCGCAATACCTCGGGGACGTCCATGCACTGGCAGATCGCCTGCCGCAGGCGTCTCACGCACTCAACCTTTGCGAGGACCTTTATCACTTCATGATCGCGTTTGCGGCCATATGCCTGCGCGGTCAGACCAATCTGCTGCCGCCCAGTCAGGCACACAGCGTCATCGGCGAGATCGCGGATGCCTACCCGGGCTGCTACGCGGTGGTCGACCGTGAACTGCGCCACGAAGCACTGATCCGGATCGTGGTGGGTGATAACGCTGCCCCTGGCGGTTCGCCGTCCAGGACGAATCCCACGCTGCCGGAAACGCATGTCGCGGCGCTGGTATTCACCTCGGGCAGCACCGGCGCGCCGCAGGCGCACGCCAAGACCTGGCGCACGCTGGTGGAGACCGCCAAGCTGGCCGCGCAGCGCTTCATCGGCACCGATGCGGCGGGCGCCAGCATCGTGGCCACGGTTCCGCCGCAGCACATGTACGGACTCGAGACCACGGTGATGATGGCGCTGGCGGGAGGCTGCGCGGCCTACGCCGGGCGCACGTTCTTCCCGGCGGAACTGCGCGAGGCGCTGGCGCAGGTGCCAGCGCCGCGAGTGCTGATCACCACGCCGATTCATCTGCGCGCCTGCGTTCCCGCCCCACGGCCATTTGCGCCGCTGCATCTGATCATTTCGGCAACCGCGCCGCTGGAGCCCGCACTGGCAGCGCTTGCAGAAAGGGCCATGGGCGCACCGGTACAAGAAATATACGGCTGCACCGAAGCCGGCAGCATGGCCTCGCGCCGCACCGTTGATACCGCGGTGTGGCAGTTGTATCCCGGAATGAGACTGAGCCGGCGCGACGGCGCCGACGCCGTGCAGGGTCAGCACCTGGACGCTCCGGTGCTGCTGCCCGATGTGCTGGACGATCTGGGCGACGGCAGGTTCCATCTTCGCGGTCGCAGCGCCGACATGATCAAGGTGGGCGGCAAGCGCTCATCGCTGGGCGAACTGACCCGCGCGCTGCTGCGAGTTCCGGGCGTGCAGGACGCGGTGGTGTTCGTGCCGGAACCGGAGGCGGGCCGCGAGGCTCGGCCCGCGGCGCTGGTGGTCGCACCGCGCCTGAGCGCCAGACAGATCCGCAGCGCACTGGAATCGATGATCGACCCGGTGTTTCTGCCACGTCCGCTGATCCGCCTTGCGGATCTTCCGCGCAATGCGGTGGGCAAGCTGCCGCGCGCGGCCCTGCTGGCCGAACTGGAGCGTCGCCTTGCCTGAGCAGCGCGTCGCTGCGCAGATCGTGCTCACGCATCCCTGCCTGCCGGGTCACTTTCCCGGACGCCCGGTGGTGCCGGGCGTGCTGCTGATGGAACGCGTGCTGGATGCGCTGCAGGCATGGCGCGGACCCCACTGGCGGCTGCAGCAGGTGCACGCGATGAAATTTCTGCAGCCGCTGCTGCCGGGCGAGCGTTTCGAGATCGTGCTGCACCTGAACGGCACCCGCCTGGATTTCTGCTGCGAACGCGACGCGCAGGTGCTGGCGCGGGGTAGCTGGGAACTGGGCACCTAGTGCAGGCAGATCGGCGGTGCGCCCTAGCCTGCAGAGAATCGCCTTGACCACGATTGCGGACGGCCATGCCGAGCGCAGCACCGCGCGAACGATGCGGCTGGGTTTCTGGCTGGCGCTGAGACTGGGTCGCGCACCCATGCGCGTTCTGCTGATTCCGATCGTTGCGTATTTCCTGATGACCGGTGGTGAATCGGCGCACGCGTCGCGACGCTTTCTGCGTCAGGCGCTGGGGCGTGAACCGGGCTGGATCGAGCGCATGCGTCACTGGTACAGCTACGCCGCGGTGCTGCTCGACCGCATCTTCCTGCTTGATGACCGCCATCAGGACTTTGCCGTGCAGATCGAACAGCACGCCGTGGTGACGCAGGCCATGCAGCATGGACGCGGTGTGCTGGTCCTGGTGTCGCACTTCGGCAGCTTCGAGGTGATGCGCGTGATCGGCTGCCAGGAGCGCCAGCTACCGATCCGCATCGTTCTCGACCGTCGCCAGGGCGCCATGTCGACCGCGCTGCTGGAAGCGCTGAACCCGGGGCTCGCGGCCGGCGTCATCGACGCGGCGCAGCGCGGACCTGCCTTGGCGCTGGCACTCAAACAGGCGCTCGACCAAGGCCATCTGCTGGGCATGATGGCTGACCGTGTGCGCAGCGGACAGCGCACGCTGAGCGTGCAGTTCATGAACCGCCCGGCGCAACTGCCGGAGCACCCCTGGATTCTGGCCAGCGTGCTGCAGGTGCCGGTGATTCTGGCCTTCGGCATCTACCAGGGTGGCAATCGCTACCGCATCCGCTTCGAGCACCTGGCCGAGCGGGTGGTTCTGCCGCGGGCGAGTCGCGGCGCTGCGGCTCAGGCTTACGCCCAGGCCTACGCAGACCGTCTTGAACTGCAGGTACGGGCAGCGCCTTACAACTGGTTCAACTTCTACGATTTCTGGGCCGATGAAACCGCTGCGGATCACTGACTACACGCTGACGTCCGCGCTGGGCGCGGGCAGGGCGGCTCATCTGGCGGCCTTGCGCATGCAACGCACCGGCCTGAGCCAGGTGTCTTTCGAAACTTGCGGTCTGGCGACCTGGCTCGGCCAGGTTTCAGGGCTGGCAACGCCGATCAGTGGCGAGTTTGCCGACTGGGACTGTCGCAACAACCGGCTGGCGTTGCTCGCCCTGCAGCAGGACGGATTCATCCAGTCGGTGGAGCAATTACGGCGGCGTCATGGAGCACACCGTGTGGGTGTATTCCTGGGCACCAGCACCTCGGGAATTCATCAGACCGAGCTGGCCTACCAGGCGCGTGATCGCGAGGGTGGCGGTGACCTTCCGGCGAGTTTCGACTTCGGCAGGACTCAGAACATCTATTCCTGCGGAGACTTCGTGCGCCGTTGCCTGCGTCTCGAGGGCATCGCACACGTCACGTCCACGGCCTGTTCGTCCAGCGCCAAGGCCTTCGCTTCGGCCTGTCGTGCGCTGCAATGCGGTTTGTGCGACGCCGCGGTGGTCGGCGGCGTCGACAGCCTGTGCCTGACCACACTGTACGGCTTCAACGCGCTGCAACTGCTGTCCGCCGAAATCTGCCGGCCCGCGGATGCACAACGCAAGGGCATCTCCATCGGCGAAGCAGCGGGCTTCGCCATCGTCGAATATTCGAATGCGCCCGGTGTGGCATTGCTGGGCTACGGCGAGAGCAGCGATGCCCATCACATGTCCACGCCGGATCCCGCAGGTCGGGGCGCGCTCGCCGCGATGAGTGCCGCGATGCACCGTGCGGGGCTCGAGGCGGCCGACATCGGTTACGTCAACCTGCATGGCACCGGCACGCAGTCCAACGATCTGGCCGAGGACAAGGCGGTGTGCGAGCTGCTCGGCACCGGTACGCCTTGCAGCTCGACCAAGGGCTGGACCGGCCACACGCTCGGCGCCGCCGGCATCGTCGAGGCCTCGATCAGCCTGCTGGTGATCGAAAACGACCTGCTGCCACGCAGCCTGAACACGCGTCAGCGCGATGCGCAGATTCGCGGCGCGATCCTGATGGAAAACCGCGACGCTCACGTCCCGAACCTGATCTCCAATTCGTTCGGCTTCGGTGGCAGCAATTGCAGCCTGCTGTTCGGCATGCAGCGATGAGGCGACCCGGAATGAGCATGTACATCGAATCCGTGGGCTGTTGCGCGCCAGGACTCGAAGGCTGGGCGCAGTCGCAGCCGGTGCTGCGCGGCGAGCGCGCGTACGTCCCGACTCAAATGCCCTCGCATCCGCCGCAAAGATTGCCCGCCAATGAGCGTCGCCGCTCGCCGCTGGCAGTTCGCCTCGCGTTTGCGGTGGCAGAGGACGCGTTGAGCGCCAGCACCCTCCAGCCGGATGACCTGGCCACCGTGTTTGCATCTTCCGACGGCGACACCCACATCGTGCATCGGCTGTGTCTGGCGCTGGCGCAGCCGCAGCGCGTGGTGTCGCCAACGGACTTCCACAATTCGGTCCACAACTCGGCGGCCGGGTACTGGAGCATCGCCGCTGGCGCCAAGCTGACGTCGACGAGCCTGTCCGCCCGACATGCGAGTTTCGCCGCAGGCCTGCTGGAAGCAGGTGCCCTGGTGCAGGCGGAGAATCGCGACTGCCTGCTGGTGGCCTTCGACGTGCGACCGCCAGAGACCTTGCTGGCCGGTTGCGGCATCGATCAGACCGCGGCGTTTGCGCTGATCCTGACGCCACGCCGCCATCCGGGTTCGCTCGCGGCCCTGCACGTTCAGACCCTCGCGCGGGTCGCAGAAACCCGCTTGGAAGAGCCGGCCCTGGAGGAACTGCGTCGGAGCAATCCGGCGGCTCGCGCACTGCCCCTGCTGGTTCATCTGGCGCGCCGCGAATCCGCAACGGTGCTGCTCGACGGCGCTGGCGGTCATGGACTGCAGCTGGAGCTGCAGGCGCCATGAGTCCCGAGATCGCAGGCATGGTCAGCGTGCGCGAGCTGATTCCGCATGCGCAGCGCATGTGTCTGCTCGACACCATTCTGAGCTGGGATGAGCGATCCGTGCGCTGTGCGACCAACAGTCATCGCGACCCGCTCAATCCGCTGCGTGGCGGCCGCCAGCTCGCCGCCTTGCACCTGTGCGAATACGGCGCGCAGGCAGCGGCGGTGCATGGCGGGCTGCTCGCCCGGCAGGCCCACGGTGGCAGCGCTGAGCCCGGCATGCTGGCGGCCTTGCGTGAGGTGCAGCTTTCAGTGGAGCGCATCGAC
>JAJFJX010000214.1 GCA_021773655.1 Panacagrimonas sp. | reverse complement strand
GCTGCCTGCTCGCCGACACCCCGGAGCAGGCCCTGCCGCTGGCCGTGGAGCTCGACCACATCAACCGGGCACGTCGCGAACTGCAGGCGCAGATGAGCGAGCAGGCCCAGCTGCAATGGCGGCAGAGCGAATGTGGTCACGGCCATGGCATCGCCCTGTTCGATCCCGAGTGGCATGAAGGGGTGGTGGGGCTGATCGCTTCGCGGCTGAGGGAAGCGGCCAACCGGCCTGCCGTCGCCTTCGCCCGTGCGCAGGCGCCGGGGATGCTCAAGGGCTCGGCCCGATCAGTTCCCGGTCTGCACCTGCGCGACGTGCTCGCCAGGATCGACACGCAGGCGCCTGGGCTGATCGAGCGCTTCGGTGGCCACGCCATGGCCGCCGGCCTGAGCCTGCCGGAGCAGCACCTTGCCGCGTTCCAGCAGGCGTTCGACGGCATCTGCCGCGAGCAGTTGCGGCCCGAGCAACTGGAACGGGTGCTGGAAACCGACGGACCGTTGTCGGCAACAGAACTGAGTCTGTCCACCGCACAGGTCCTGGAGGCGGCCGGACCCTGGGGTCAGGGTATGCCCGAACCGGTGTTCGACAATGATTTCGAGGTGATCGACGCGCGCTGTGTCGGCTCCGATCAGAATCATGTGCGGTACCGGCTGCGCGGCGATGACGGCAGTGTCCGGGTGGCGATGCACTTTCATGGCGCGCAGACACGGCAGTCGCAGGGACGGGTGCATGTTGCCTATTCGCTGGCCATCGATCACTGGCGACAGTGCCAGTCACTGCAGCTCAGGGTGCTGGATCTGCAGCCGTGCGAACCGGCGACCCCGCCGGCGAAGGTCGGCGATGCCTGACCCTCATCCGACCGCGCGCAGTGCCGGCATCGACACCGTCGGTGCCGGTGCGTGTCGGCGCGGGCGGCGCAGGAAGGATTCGATCTCGTCGATGCGGGTATGCGCGTCGCGGTAGCCCAGATCGATCAGTTCGCGCAGGAAGGCCCGGTCGAACAGCAGGTAGCTCATCAGGTCGGCGCTGCTGGCCTCTGGCGTGCCCAGGCCTTCCAACAGATATCGGATCGCGCGCGGCATGCGATGGGCGAAGGTCCTGGCGATGATGGCGATGTCCTGCGACGGCGATACCACCAACGGCTCGACCACCCGCATCGGTTCGTGCGGAGTCGGCGCCCGCCTGCGCGCCGGCTCGTTGCCGTCATACGCGCTGACCAGTTCGTTCATGCGCCGCAGATGGTCGACATCCGCGTCGAGGTGATCGAGGAAGATCGCGTTCATGAATACGCCGCAGATCTGCGCCAGCGGCGGTCGGCGCAGGGTGGAAGGGCCGTCTCTGCCGACTTCCGAGCGCTGCAGCTGGTTGGCGCTGTCCTGGCAGCGCACGCCCACCGCGAATACGCGGTCGGCGCCGAGCCGGATCGCCGGAGACAACGGCGTGACCAGTCGCAGGGCGCCATCGCCAAAGAAGGTCCCGGCGCCGTTGACGGTCAGGGGCACTGGCGGAAACACGAGGGGGATGGCCGACGAAGCCAGCACATGATCGATCCCCAGCACTGCCGGCATTGCCACGCGGCGGCTCTTGTTCCAGGTCGGATGACCGCGTCGGCCCTGGACGAAGGTGAACGCCTTGCCCGAGTGATAGCCGGTGGCGGTTACCGCGACCGCGTACAGCTGGCGTCGCCGCAGGCCGCTGGCGATGCCGTCCAGCGGCAGGTTGCGTTGCAGGAAGGCGCGCAGGGGAGCGGCATCGAACAGTGCCTGCACCCGGCCGGCCCCGATCAGCCCACCCAGGCTCAGGTCCGCGGCCAGACGCAGTCCGTTGGCGCCCAGTGACCACAGGTCGGTCCGCATCACGTCGGTGACCTGCAGTTGCGACCACAACGCCGCCAGGTGGGTGCAGCCGGCCGCAAAATCGGCGCTGTGCGCGGCAATCGCCGTGCCGTTGATGGCGCCGGCCGAGGCACCGGAGATGACGGGGAAGGGCACCGCCCTGCCACGAAACGCGGTGAGTTCTCCGAGGCGCTTGAGCACCCCGGCCTGGTAAGCACCGCGCGCGCCGCCTGCGGTCAGCACCAGTCCGGTCAGATCCGGGACATCACGACCCGCCTTGGGTGATTCGTCCATGAGTGGCTCCGAGGAACGCGTTCACGAACAGCAATAACGGTGCCAGCGGTGGCCGACCCCGGCCGCGAGTCGACGCCACGCGGTGCCCCGTCGCTGGCAGGATCGCGCGCCGCTGCCTAGCATGCGCGGCCTATGCCGGCCGAGGCCGGCGCTCAGGAGAGCCCCGTATGTCATCGACCTCTGGAAGCGCAACGTTGTGGACGATCCTGGCAGTGGTCGCCGGTTCAGCCGTAATCACCGCGATCGCCTGGTACCTGCGACCGGAGACCAAGACGCTGGTGGCCTGGTCGGTGGCATCGGTATTCGGTCTGGGAATGGTGAGCTTTCTGGTGCTCAAGAATCTGGGCGCCAACCAGCGCTACCAGCACATGCTCGACCACGGCCTGCAGGGCACCGCCGAAGTGCTGGAACTGTCGCCGACCAATGTGCTGATCAATCGCCGACCCCAGGCACGCATGCGCCTGCGCGTCCAACTTCAGGGCCGGCCGGCCTACGAACTGGAGCGGCTCGATGTGCTGCCGGTCGCCGGCATCGGGGCGGGGCCGGGGCAGACGGTGAAGGTCTACGTCAACCCGGATGATCCGCAGGATATGATGCTCGACTGGTCG
>JAJFJX010000213.1 GCA_021773655.1 Panacagrimonas sp. | reverse complement strand
CTTTGTCCGCGCCACATCGTGAAGCGGATCCACAACATCCAGCGAACTATCGATCCCATAGGCGCTTAGAAACGACTGATGTGCAACGAAGCCGGTAAAACTGTCGTCAGTGCCGGCGCCCATTGTGCTTAGCGTCTCGACCAGGACTTTCCCACCGACCATGTACACCTCGACACCCGGCCGAAACAGTAGCTGCTGCGCTATGTTCAAGGCGTTTGTCGCTACAACCAGCTGTTGGAACGGTGGGATCTGTAGTGCCAAATGCATAAGCGTCGAGCCACTGTCAAATACCACGGTCTGTTCATCGACAATAAGCTTGGCAGCAGCCCAAGCTATACGCCGCTTGGCGTCGCGGTTAATGCGCATGCGGGATTCGAAAGCGGCCGCCGGCGAGCTGTCGGTCAGAGCAACTGCGCCACCATGAATCTTGCTGACTTGGCCATCGCGCTCGAGGGTGACTAGGTCGGAACGGATGGTAACCTCGGACACACCAAACTTGTCGGCCAAGGCTGCCGTCCTGGCCTGTCCGGACTGCTGAATTTCCAACAGGATTTGCTGTCTTCGGTTCTTTGCAAGCACGCGTGAGCCTCCTGTAGTATCCACGGTGCGAGCCTTCGAATATCGGAAATCCATCGATGGATCGACAACAGGTCCGCAACCACGAACTCAAACTATAGTCGGCACACAGAAAAAACGAAAGAGATCGAAAGTATACGCCTATGATTAATTGCTATATTGCTGTGTAAGAAATGATTGGGCAAGGAATTCATATGGGCCTTGCTACTTCAGCCCGACTCTCGCTGATGTTCGCGCACTCGTCTGGGAATTCATTTGGCGCCGCGATCGATCATTTCGCCGGCTATGGTGACGTCCGCGAAGGCAGTCGTGCCAACCTGCCTGCTGCCCTTGCAAAGGTTGCGTGCTCGTTTTGCACGCGAAATGGAAAATTAAGGAGGAAGCAATGCATAATAGATCAATCCGACAATTGATCACGACAACAGCGCTGGTAGTGCCACTGCTCCTAACTGGAGCGGCGCACGCACAGGACCGTGTCGTGACCTACCGCTCGTGGAGCCCCATCGTCGACACAACCGCCAAAATGATTGATGCGTTTGAAGCAAGTCATCCCGGCATCAAGGTTGAATCCAGTATCTTCAACTACACTGACTACATCGTCGATCTACAGGCTCGCTCGGCCAGCGATGCCTTGGCGGACATTGTCGGCTTGGAACCAGGCGCGTTGACGCAGCAGTATCGCGAATCCCTGCTCCCTTTGCAGGATTGTGCTGTTCAGTCTTGGGGTGACAATTGGCAAGAGCAGTTCTTCCCATTGGCGATCGACCAAGCGCGCCTCGGTAATCCGGAGGGTGATGAGAATTTTTACGGTCTGCCGGTTCTGACCCAGACCATTAACCTCTGGTACACAATACCGATTTTCGAAGAGGCTGGCGTCGAGCCACCCACAACATTTGACGAAATGATCGAAGTTGCCAAGGTCTTCAACGATCTCGGCCTCGCACCGCTGATGCACGGTGCGGGCGACGGATGGCAGCGTCGTGATATTTTCATGCAAATCATCCACAACGTCGCGCCCGGTCTCATCTATGAGGCGGAAGTTGGCGATGCCAGTTTCACCGATGCACCGTTCGTTGAGGCGATGACGTTTTGGAAACGCTTGTTCGACGAAAATATCGTCCAGCCAGGAGCACTGGGTGTTTCGGCCTACCCGGGTACGATCGAAGCGATTGAAGGCGGCCGCGCGGCTATGTTCCCGATGGGTGCCTGGTGGCAGCAGCAGGCGGCGAATGCCAATCCGTCGCCATTGTCTCAGGGCCTATCAGGTTTCGCGCCCTTCAAATTCCCCGACGTGACGGGAAGCGGGGCGCCACCAGCGGATCTCCTAGGTGGCATCGACGTCATGATAGGCATCACCAAGAATGCCCAGGATGTAGACGCCGCTTGCGAGGTATTGGCCGATTGGATCAGCGGCGATGGAGCCCAGGCATTGATCAATACATTCAACGACCTGCCTGCCTTTATCGGCCTCGAGCCTGAAGAATTCGAGACCGATAACCAGCGTGAAGTTTGGCGTTTGTTTACCGAGGAATGGCTGCCGACCGTTAAGTTCGCACGGCAACTGCGCAACCCAGCTGTCAAGCAAGGGCTCGAAGACGCCCTGGCGGCGGTGGCGGCTGGTGAGTCGACACCGGCAGAAGGTATGCAAATTGTCCAAGACGCCTGGCAATCCACACTATAATACAAACCCGAAGCGGTGGGTCCGGATCGGCGCGATCCGGACCCACCCAACCACGGCCCCAGCCCTGATGGGAGTTCCGCAAGCGTGAGTGATCTGGCATCGCGGACGCGGTACGGTAACAATTGGCTGAGTTGGCTAAGCCGCAATCAAGGCCTGCTGTTCCTGGCTCCCGCTTTAGCTCTCTATGCGGTCTTCGTACTTTATCCCGGCGTCTTCATCTTTTACGCCAGCATGTTGGAATGGGATGGCGTCAATCCCGGCGTATTCGTTGGGTTTGAGAACTTCACGCGTTTGTTTGTGGACGATCGATCGTTCCACCTGGCACTGCGCAATTCTCTCTACTGGACCCTTCTAACGATTTTCCCGCAGATGTTTCTGGGATTTATCATCGCCTATATTCTGACATCTGGAATACCGTTTGAGAAAATCTTCCGTGCAATATTCTATATCCCGGCGATCATTTCACCCATCGTCATCGGAATAATCTGGCAACGAATATACAACCCGTTCGGTGGCCTAATCTCCGATATCGGCTTCGCGACGGGCTTGAAGTTCCTCGCCGTGCCGTTCCTGGCCGATCCCGACATTGCCATCTTCTCGGTAATCGTCGTTAACATCTGGGAGTGGACCGGATTCTCGATGCTACTTTACATCGCAGGCCTACAGAGCATTCCCGATGATATCCGCGACGCGACCAAGGTCGCTGGTGCCACCACATGGCAGGCCATCCGCTTTGTGTTTTGGCCCATGATGCGCCATGTTCATCTCACCCTCATTCTGCTGGGCGTCATCGGTACACTGCAGACCTTTCCGCTGATCTTCATTATGACTGGGGGCGGACCCAATCACGCGACGGAAATGCTACCCAACTATATTTTCCAACAGGCGTTTCAGTTGCAAAGTACCGGATATGCTTCAGCGATTTCGGTCACCTTACTTGTGATCGCATTGGGTCTCTGTTTTTTCCAGGTCCGCGTCCTCGGTGCTCGTTTTGCGCTCACCAACTAGGCCGTTGTGATGACCGACAGATCGAAGAAATTCATCAGCACTGGATTTATCATGAGCCTGGCCGTTGTCTGGCTCGTACCTATCGCCATGATGGTCATTGTTTCGTTGATGCCACCCGATCAACGAGCGCCGAAATTTGGCGGCCTACTGATTAACGGAATCAGCGGCGCGAACTACCTGACCGTTTTCAATGACGCGCCAATCCTCCGGCACTATCTCAACAGTTTCATTATTACTGTTAGCTCGGTCGCTATGGTGGTGTTAGCAAGTTCACTCGCCGCTTTTGCCTTTGCGCGCCTAAGCTTCTTTATGAAGGAAGTCTGGTACTACCTGTTGATGGTTACGCTCATGCTGCCCATCCCGACCCTCATTGTGCCGATATTT
>JAJFJX010000212.1 GCA_021773655.1 Panacagrimonas sp. | reverse complement strand
GAACTGGTCCTGGCCGGGCTGCTGCTGGCGGCGCGCAATATCGCCCCGGCGCTGGATTTCGTGCGGAGGCTGGAGGGCGACGACAAGGCAATGCACCTGGCAGTAGAGGCGGGCAAGAAGAAGTTTGTCGGCTTCGAGCTGCCCGGCCGCAGTCTGGGTGTGATCGGCCTGGGCGCGATCGGTGTCAAGGTCGCCAACGCCGCGCTGGAGATGGGGATGGAGGTATGGGGCTTCGACCCGGCCATGACCGTCAACAATGCCTGGAAGCTCGACGCACGCGTGCGCCAGGCGGTATCGGTGGACGATCTGATGACACGGTCGCAGTTCGTCTCCGTGCATGTGCCGCTGCTGGAAGTCACTCGCGGCCTGATCAACGCCGAACGCCTGGGGCTGATGCACGGGCAGGGCGTGATCCTCAACTTTGCCCGCGATGCCATCGTCGATCAGCGCGCGATCCTCGAGGCCCTGGATACGCAGCGCCTGCACGCCTACGTCTGCGACTTTCCGAGCCCCGCGCTGCACGGCCATCCACGCGTGATCGCCACGCCCCATCTCGGCGCGTCCACCGGCGAGGCCGAGGACAACTGCGCGGTAATGGTGGCCGAACAACTCAGGGAGTTTCTGGAGCGGGGCAACATTTCCAACTCGGTCAACTTCCCTGACGCGGTGCTGCCGCTGCTGCCGGGCAAGACACGCCTGTGCATCACCAACGCCAACGTGCCAAACATGGTCGGCCAGATTTCCACCACCCTGGCCAAGCATCAGCTCAACATTGCCGACCTGCTCAACAAGTCGCGCGGAGACATCGCATACACCCTGGTCGACGTGGATTCCAGCATTCCGGGCGCAGCGGCCGACGAGATCGCGCGGATCGAAGGCGTGCTGAACGTGCGGGTGATTTCCGGTTCCTGAGGGGCTAGAATTGGCCCCGAAACATGACCAACTAATGGGTCTGCCAAATGGAAGCCCTGAACGTACACGAGGTCAAGGCGCAACTCTCCAGCATTCTGGACCGGGTCGAAGCGGGCGAGACCGTGCGCCTGGCGCGGCGCAACAAGGTGATTGCGGAGATCCGTCCCGTGGCCGCGGAGAAGCTGCAGGGCAAGCGGCCTATCGGTTTGATGAAAGGTCGTTTCGAGGTTCCCGACAGTTTCTTTGACCCGCTGCCGGATGAGCTGCTGCGCAAGATGCTCGGGGAAGAATGAGCGTGCGGTGCCTGCTGGACACCTGCACCTTCCTCTGGACGCTCGAAGGTTCACGAAAGCTCACGAGCAGGGTTCGCAGGCAGATCGAGAACCCCGAGAATCGGGTGCTGTTCAGCGCGGTGTCGGCCTGGGAGATCGCGGTCAAACACGCCGCAGGCAGGCTGCCCTTGCCGGGTTCGGTCGATGACTTTATCGGCGAAGGCAGATCGGGTCATGGTCTCGAGGCGCTCGTGTTCGACGCTCGCTGCACCTATCACCTCCATCGCCTGCCGCATGTTCATCGTGACCCTTTCGACTGGATGCTGATCTGCCAGGCTATCGAGCACGACCTCACCATACTTACGCCGGACCCGATGATTCGGAAATACCCCATCAAGACGCTCTGGTAATGAAGACCCTGGCCGAAGCCCGCGACGCCATCGACGCCCTGGACCAGCAGATCCAGGGGCTCATTTCCCAGCGCGCGCGTATCGCACAGGACGTCGCCCGCATCAAGCAGCGCCAGGGCGATATCGGCGATCACTATCGACCGGCGCGCGAGGCCGAGGTCCTGCGCCGCGCCATGCAGCGCAATCGCGACGCCGGGGGCGGGCCGCTGACCGACGAGGTGATCGCGCGACTGATGCGCGAAATCATGTCGGCCTGCCTGTCGCTGGAATCGCCGCTGACCGTGGCCTACCTGGGGCCCGAGGGCACCTACACGCAGGCGGCAGCGCTCAAGCACTTCGGCGACGCGGTGACGGCACGTCCGCTGACGGCCGTCGACGAGATCTTCCGCGATGTCGAGTCCGGGGCCGCCGACTACGGTGTGGTGCCGGTGGAGAATTCCATCGGCGGTGTGGTGACACACACCCTGGACGCGCTGGTGATGACCTCGCTGCGGATCTGCGGAGAGGTGACGCTGCCGGTGCACCACCACCTGCTTTCGCGCGACACCGCGCTGACCTCGATACAGACCGTCTACGCCCACCCGCAATCCTTTGCACAGACCCGCAAGTGGCTGGATACGCGCCTGCCCCGGGCGGAGCGCGAAGTGGTGTCGAGCAACGGGGAGGCGGCCAAGATCGTTCTGGAGCGGGGCGGCGCCGCCATCGCCGGCCTGCCGGCCGCGCGTCTCTACGGGCTCAACATCCTGGCTTCCAACATCGAGGACGACCCCGGCAACACCACGCGATTTCTGATCATCGGCAAGCAGGACCCGGCCGCCACCGGCGCCGACCTCACCTCGCTGGTGGCCACCGCGCACCGCAATCAGCCGGGTGCGCTGTTCAGGCTGCTGCAGCCGCTGGCCGACAGCCAGATCGACATGACCCGCATCGAGTCGCGCCCGGTCCGTGGTTCGCCGGTCCCGGACTATTATTTCTTCATCGATTTCGGTGGGCACGCCAGCCAGGCGGACATCCGTGCCGTGCTCGAAAAGGTCAGGTCCAACGCCGCCTTCTTCAAGATCCTGGGCTCGTATCCGCGTGCCGTGCTCTGAAGTCCATCGTTCCCAATCAGTCGCCGCAGCACCTGCGGCCCCGAGTCACCCATGTCCACCGAACCTGAGTCGCTGACCCGCAACGTCCTGCCCGGAATCCTCGGCATCCAGGCCTACAGCCCCGGCATGCCCATCGACGAACTGCAGCGCCGGCTGGGGCTGGCGGACGTCATCAAGCTGGCGTCGAACGAAAATCCGCTCGGCGCCAGTCCGCGCGTCCGCGATGCTCTGACGCTGTCCGTGGGGCATGGCAACCTGGCGCTGTACCCCGACGGCAGTGGTTTCCGGCTCAAGCAGAAGCTGGCGGCGTATCACGATATCGAGCCTTCCCGCATCACCCTGGGCAACGGCAGCAACGATCTGCTGGAGTTCCTGTCGCGCATCTACGCCGGGCCCGGGCGCGCGGTGATGTTTTCGGATTTCGCATTCGCGGTGTACCCGCTTGCGGCGCAGGCACAGCACGCCCAGAGTGTGATCGTGCCGGCATACCCGGCGGATCACGCCATGGCGTACGGTCACGACCTTGAGGCCTTTGCGCGGACCCTGGCCGGGCGCGGCGATGTCAGCCTGGTGTTCATCGCCAATCCGAACAATCCCACCGGGACCTGGATCACGCCGCAACAGATCCTGGCGTTCCTCGAACAGGTGCCGCCGCAGGTCATCGTGGCGCTGGACGAGGCCTACTGGGACTATCAGGATCCGGCGCTGCGCACCGACGCCCGTCCGTGGCTGGAACGCTTTCCGAACCTGGTGATCACGCGCACGTTCTCCAAGATCTACGGGATCGCCAGCCTCAGGGCGGGCTACGCGCTGTCGCATGCGACGGTGGCCGATCTGCTCAACCGCGTGCGCCAGCCGTTCAACAACAACAACCTGGCCCTGGTCGCGGCCGAGGCGGCCCTGGACGACCAGGAGTTCGTGCGCCGCTCAATCCAGCTCAATACTGCAGAGCGCGAGCGACTGGCAGAGTCGCTGCGCCAACGCGGCCTGAAGGTCCTGCCCTCGCAGGCCAACTTCCTGACCGTGGGATTCGGCCGCGACGCCGCGCCCATTCACCAGGGGCTGCTCGAACGCGGCGTCATCGTCAGGCCGATGGGGTCCTATGGTCTGCCGCAGTTCCTGCGAGTGACGCTGGGCACCACGGCTCAGAATGACCGCTTCCTGCAGGCACTCGATCAGTCGCTGTCGACGTGACCCGACTGGCGATCATCGGCCTGGGTCTGATCGGAGGTTCGCTGGCGCGTGCCCTGCGCGCCGCCGGCCAGGTGTCACACATCCGCGCCTACGATCCGGACCCCCGGCAGGGACGGACGGGTCTGGAACAGGGCGTGATCGACGAATTTGCGAACAGTGCAGAC
This sequence comes from Panacagrimonas sp., assembly GCA_021773655.1. Lineage (GTDB taxonomy): Bacteria > Pseudomonadota > Gammaproteobacteria > Nevskiales > Nevskiaceae > Panacagrimonas. The sequence continues at coordinate 8,150 of JAJFJX010000212.1, read as the reverse complement.
GCCGCGGCGAGCAGCGCCGATCTGGTGGTGATGGCGGTCCCGGTCCTGCATACGGCTGAGGCGGCGCGCGCATTGCGACCGGGCCTGTCGAAGACCGCGGTGCTGACCGATGTCGGCAGCACCAAGGTCTCGGTGATGGCCGACCTGACCCGGGAGTTCGGCGAGTTGCCGCCACGCTTCGTCGCTGCTCATCCCATCGCCGGCACCGAAAAGAGCGGGGTGGCGGCGTCGCGGGGCGAGCTGTTCCGCGGGCATCGCGTGGTGCTCACACCGCACCCGCAACAGGACCCGGACGCCCTGGCCACAGTGGAGGCGATGTGGTCGTCGGTGGGCGCAAGGGTGGTGCAGATGGCGCCGGATTGCCACGACGCCATTTTTGCCGCCACCTCTCACCTGCCGCATGTGCTGGCCTATGCCTTTGTCGACATGCTCACCCATCTGCCCAATGCCGACGACATCTTCTCCAACGCCGGCGGCGGCTTTCGCGATTTCACCCGAATCGCCAGCTCCAGCCCGGAGATGTGGCACGACATCGTGCGCGCCAATCGTGGCGAGGTGGCCGGCCTGCTGGAGCGCCAGATCGGCGAATTGCACGAACTGCTGGACCTGATGCGCAGCGAGGACTGGCCCGCCCTCAAGCTGCGCTTTGCCCGCGCCCGAGCGGCCCGCGAACGCTATCTGCCCCACATCGAGTAGGCCGACCATGATGGAATTGCTGGCCAGTACCGCGCTGAGCGCGCAGATCATGCAGATTGATTCATGCAGATCGATGCGGCGCGGATTGCCACTGGCTTCGATACCGACGCGCCGCGGGGCTGAATCGATTTCGCCATGGCCCTCCTGATCGCGGTCGAAATGCTCGGGATGTGCCTGCGCGAGCGCGCCACGGCGCCGGCCCACCTGCACCTGCACCACTCGGCGGAGAACCCAAAAAGATGAGCAGTCCAAACCCTGCACGCGTGGACTGGACGGTCGCGCCCGGTGGCAAGCCATCGGGCGTGGTGCGGGTTCCCGGTGACAAGTCGATCTCTCACCGGTCGATCATGCTCGGGGCTCTGGCCGAAGGGGTGACCGAGGTCAGCGGGTTTCTAGACGGCGCCGACTGCCTGTCCACCATGCATGCCTTCGAGGCCATGGGCGTACACATCGAACGCCTGTCCGAGACCGGGCTTCGTGTGCACGGTGCCGGCCTGCAGGGTCTGCGGCCGCCCTCGCAGCCGCTGGACCTGGGCAACTCTGGAACCTCCATGCGCCTGATCAGCGGACTGATGGCGGCACAGGCGTTTCCCTCCACGCTGACCGGCGATGCCTCGCTGTCACGCCGGCCGATGCAGCGGGTGATCGAACCGCTGTCGCGCATGGGCGCACGCATCGAGGCGATCGACGGCCGGGCGCCGCTGCGGATCCATCCGGTCTCGCGACTCCGCGCCATCGACCACGTCTCCAGCGTCGCCAGCGCGCAGGTCAAGAGCTGCATCCTGCTCGCCGGCCTCTACGCACAGGGCCGTACCGAGGTGCGCGAGCCGGAGACCTCGCGAGATCACACCGAGCGCATGCTGCGGGCCTTTGGCGTGAACGTGGAAACCGGCCCCGGTGTGGCCGCCCTCAACGGCGGCCAACGCCTCATCGGAACCCGGATCCCGGTCCCCGCGGACATCTCCTCGGCCGCATTCTTTCTGTTGGCAGCGGCCATCGTTCCGGGCTCGGAACTCCTGCTCCAAGACGTCGGAATCAACCCGACGCGGACCGGCGTCGTCGACATCCTGCGCCAGATGGGCGCCGTGATCGAAATGCTCAACCCGCGTACCTTCGGCGGCGAGCCGGTATGCGACCTGAGGGTCCGGGGCCAGGCGCTGCGCGGAATCCGGATCGAGCCCGGGCAGGTTGCCTCGGCCATCGACGAGTTCCCGGCCATCTTCATCGCAGCGGCGTGTGCGCAGGGCGAGACGCGCGTCACGGGGGCCGAAGAGCTTCGCGTCAAGGAGTCGGACCGCATCGCCGCGATGGTCGACGGCCTGTGCAGGCTGGGGATCGAAGCCCTGGCAACGCCGGACGGCGCCATCATCCAGGGCGGCCGCATCGGTGGCGCAGAGATCGACAGCCATGGAGACCACCGCATTGCGATGGCCTTCGCCATGGCCGGCCTGAGGGCCACGGCGCCGATCAGGATCCTCGATTGCGCCAATGTGGGCACCTCGTTCCCGGGGTTTGGCCGGACCGCGGTCCGGGCCGTCGGTCTAGGCCTGGAATCCTGAGCGGACGCAGCCGTCCGGGATTACTCGGTCCTGGCCGGCGTCGGCGAGCCGGCTTCGCTTCGCTTCGAGCTGTCGGCGCGCCGGATGATGGCCAGCTGTGCCCATTCCATGAACAGGGTCAACAGGTGTGCGGTGAACAGCGCCAGGCAGAAAGCGATCACGACGTTGACTGGACGAGCGAAGGGCAGGATCGGCGTGTTGATATGCAACAGGACGTCCAGGATCGGGAAATGAACCAGGTACAGGGCGTAGCTGATTCTTCCGAGGTAAAGCGATGCCGGCGCCCGTAGCCAGATCGACCACTTCGATCCCGGCGCCAGAATCACCGCAGCCAGCATCGACGCACAGGCGATGCAACTGAGGATGCTCGAAGCATTCCACAGGAATTGCTCCAGGGGTTGGTCCTCTAGCAGCCACAGCCGGTAGTTATCCCAGATCCCGCCAAAATGCAGGAAGGCTGCCATGCAGACCGCGAAGAGCAGCATCGACGCCTTTGAGAGGCGATGTCTGAGTGCGCGATTCGCGTCCCCGGCCAGCACGTGATGAAAGGCCAGAGCCATCAGGATGCCGTACCCGAACGCATCCAGCCGGAAAAGCAGCAAAGGAGAAACCACCAGGTCACTGGCGCGCGCAGAAATTCCGATGACCACGAAGCTGGCGCCGACCGCGACCCGCATCCAGCGGCGAGGGGCCATGAAGAAAAGCACACCCCAGGCCAGATAGAACTGCTCCTCGACGGCCAGCGACCAGGTGTGCATCAGAAACCGAAGCGTCTGCTGCCAGACCACGACTTCGTCCGTGGTGCCGTAGAGTTCGACGAACTGCACGTAGAACACATAGGGCACCAGCTGCGTCAGCGAGTAACTCCTGATGCCCAGGTCGCCACTGAGCAGATTGATGGCGACCAGCAACATCGCGACGCCGGCCAGCAGCACGTAGTAACCGGGAAAGAGTCTTGCCACTCGGCGCACGAAGAAGTGTTTCATGCGAACGCCGGTATCAGGGTGATTCCATTCGAGCAGACCCAGCGTGATGAGAAACGCGGAAAGCACGAAGAAGGAGTCCATGAACAGGATCAGCCAGTACACCGGGGGGAATCCGGTGTGGTAGATCACGACCCCGAAAGCCAGCAGTCCGCGAGCCCCCAGGAGCTCCGGAAACCTCAGCCGACGGTTGTTACTCGACGCGGAAGGATCAACAGGCACGATCTTGTCGGGGACTCAGGTCGGTGAACGCTCGTCGTCAACTGCCGCTGCTGCCAGGGCGACCGATGCTCGATGGTTCGGGGAGGGGCATCGGCTGTCCCTCAGGATTCGCATTTGCCCGTCATGCGCCGTTGCTCGCAGCAGATGCGCTGCAAACTCCGGGCCATCGATCGCCCCGGCATGGGTGAATGACGGGAGATTGGGCTCGATGGCTGTGGAAACGTCGTTCTGGCCGCCTAAGCATGACCGCGAAAGCCCGACTGCGAAAGCAGGATATTGTCGGGACACGCACTGCGAGCAGGCGAGGTGTCGGTCGGGGCCGCAGGTGGGCACAATGTGACAGGTCCAGTCCGCTCACGAGATCCGCCCATCAAAAGTTCCCCCATCATCACCGTCGACGGCCCTTCCGGTGTCGGCAAGGGCATGGTGACCCGCGGCCTGGCGCAGCGGCTGCCGGGCTGGCTTCGCCTGGACAGTGGGGCGCTCTACCGGGTCCTGGCACTGACAGCGCAGCACGCTGGCCTGGACCTGGAACGTTTCGATGACGTCGCGGCGCTCGCGGCCGGGCTGGATATCCGTTTCGAAGGGGATTCCGAGGACAGCGAGGCCATCATCGTCGAGGGGCGGGACGTGACGGCGGCGGTCCGCTCGGAAGCAACCGGAGGCCTGGCCTCGAGGATCGCGACTTCCGGCGTGGTCCGGCAGGCCCTGATGCAACGCCAGCGGGATTTCGCCGGTCCGCCCGGTCTGATTGCAGACGGCCGCGACATGGGCACCGTGGTGTTCCCGGACGCAGCGCTCAAGCTGTTTCTGACCGCCAGCGCCGAGGAGCGCGCCCGGCGTCGCGCTTCGCAGTTGAGTGCCCGCGGCCAAGCCGTTATTCTGAGCGACGTTTCAGCGGAAATTCGCGCACGCGACGAGCGTGACCGGAACCGGTCGGTGGCACCCCTGGTGCCGGCGCCGGACGCCGTCGAGATCGACACCAGTTTCCTGAATCCAGATCAAGTATTTGAACGGATTGACGAACTTCTGAAGACCCGAGGGTTGTTCCGCTGACGCCTCAGCCTGTTCGGGGAGGCGTCAGTTTCGTTTTGGAGCCGTATCTGCACCAAGAGGGCCGGACCGGAGCGGCCTTTCGACTTTCCATAACCTGCCTCTCCGGCGCGCGGCAGATCAGACGTGAGCGAGTTTTTAATGATCGAAAGTTTTGCTGAGATGTTCGAACAAAGCCTGAGCGGCGGCCAGTCCATGCAGCCGGGCACCATCGTCAACGCCATCGTGCTGGAAGTGAAGCCGGACGTGGTCATCGTTGACGCCGGACTCAAGTCCGAAGGCGTGATCCAGTTGTCGGAGTTTGCGGTCGACGGCGAGATCACGGTGGCGGTCGGCGACCAGGTGGAGGTCGCCCTCGAACAGATCGAGAACGGCTTCGGCGAAACCATCTTCAGCAAGGAAAAGGCTGAGCGCATCAAGACCTGGGAGCGCCTGAACAAGGCCTTCGAGGGCAAGGAAACCGTCATCGGCATCATGACCGGCAAGGTCAAGGGCGGTTTCACGGTGGATATCGGCACCGTCCGCGCCTTCCTGCCTGGCTCGCTGGTCGATGTGCGCCCGGTGCGGGACACCTCCTATCTGGAAGGCAAGCCGCTCGAGTTCAAGGTCATCAAGCTCGACCGTCTGCGCAACAACGTCGTGGTCAGTCGCCGCGAAGTGCTGGAAGCCGAGTACAGCGCGGAGCGCGACAGCCTGCTGGCCAACCTGCAGGAAGGCATCGTGCTCAAGGGAGTGGTCAAGAATCTGGTCGAGTACGGCGCGTTCGTGGACCTGGGCGGCATCGACGGTCTGCTGCACATCACCGACATGACCTGGAAGCGGATCAAGGATCCGGCGGAGGTCGTGGAGGTCGGCGCCGAGATCGAGGTCAAGGTGCTCAAGTACGACCGCGAGCGCCGTCGCGTGTCACTGGGACTCAAGCAGCTTGGGGCCGACCCCTGGGTCGATATCGCCCGCCGCTACCCCGAAAAGACCCGCATGTTCGGCAAGGTCACCAACATCACCGACTACGGTGCGTTCGTCGAGATCGAGCCGGGCGTCGAGGGTCTGGTGCATGTCTCGGAAATGGACTGGACCAACAAGAACATCAACCCCGGCAAGGCGGTCGTGATCGGCCAGGAAGTCGAGGTGATGATCCTGGACATCGACGAGGAGCGCCGCCGCATCTCGCTGGGCATGAAGCAGTGCGTGCCCAACCCCTGGGAAGAGTTTGCTCAGAACTTCCAGAAGGGCGACAAGGTGTCAGGCCAGATCAAGTCGATCACCGACTTCGGCATCTTCATCGGCCTCAACGGCGGTATCGACGGCTTGGTGCATCTGTCCGACCTGGACTGGAACGACGACGGCGCCAATGCAGTGCGCCGCTATTCCAAGGGCATGGACGTCGATGCGGTGGTGCTGGCCATCGATGCGGCCCGCGAACGCATCTCGCTGGGCGTCAAGCAGGTGGCGCAGGACCCGCTCACCCAGTTCATGGCTGAAAACACCAAGGGCAACATCGTCAAGGGCATCGTCAAGGAGGTCGAGCAGCGTGGCGCGGTGATCGATCTTGGCAACGGCGTCGAAGGTTATATCCGAGCCAACGACCTGTCGCGTGAGCGTGTGGAAGATGCTCGCACCGTGCTCAAGGACGGCGATACGCTCGAGGCGCGCTTCATCGGCGTCGACCGCAAGAATCGCGTGGTGTCGCTGAGCGTGCGCGAGAAGGAAATCCAGGAGGAAGCCGAGATCGTCACCGAGTACAGCCGCAACGCCTCGACCGGGCGCACCAGCCTGGGCGACCTGCTCAAGCAGCAGATCGGTGGCGGATCGGAGGACTGATCGCGCGAGTCGGCCGGACCGGTTCGTCCGGTCTGGACCCGCATCCGAGTCGTCCCCGAAACCCCGGCCTGTGCCGGGGTTTCGGGTTTCTGGGAGGCTTAAAGCATTCTTTGAAAACAAAGAGTTGCGGGCCGTAAATTTTTGGCCTATGGTCTTTGCCCCATCGCTGGCAAGACCCGCCTGGCAGAGCCCTTCAAATGACCAAGTCCGAATTGATCGAGCGCCTCGCCGCGCGACAGACGCACCTGATGCACAAGGATGTGGAACTTGCGGTCAAGCACATCCTGGATCGTGTCAGCCTGGCCCTGGCCCGGCAGGACCGGGTTGAGATCCGTGGTTTCGGCAGTTTTGCCCTGCATCACCGGCCCAGCCGGGTGGGACGAAACCCCAAGACCGGCGAACCGGTCATGATTCCGGCCAAGCACGTGCCACACTTCAAGCCCGGCAAGGAAATGCGGGAACGGGTCAATTCCGGCGCCGTGTCCAGTGGGACGGGAGACTGAATCTTGGTTCTGCGCATTCTGGGTTTGCTGCTGCTGGCCGTTTTCGTGGTCCTGGGGGCCTCGGTGGGATACTTCAACGCCCAGTCCGTGGAACTCGATTACCTCGCCGGCAAGCTCAGCCTGCCGTTGATCGCGCTGGTCATTGGCGAATTCGTCGTCGTGGTGCTGTTGACGCTGTTGATCTGCATGGGCCGCATGCTGGCGCTCAAGGCGGAGATCCGCCGTCTGCGCAAGCAGGTGCGCAGCACCGACGCCGAGATCAAGTCGCTGCGGGAGATCCCGTTCAAGGATGCTTGACAGTACGCTCGGCTGGATCCTGTTCCCTCTCGGAACCGCGCTGGGCTGGTACCTGGCGCGTCGTGCACCGGCCGGTCGTGAAGGCGGACCGCGCGGCTACGGCGGCCCGCTGGAAGGCATCAGCACGCTGGCCAACGATGATCCCGACCAGGCCATCGCTGCACTGCTGGGGGTCGAAGAACTCAACGAAGAAGCCGTCGAATTGCACCTGACCCTGGGCAGCCTGTTCCGTCGCCGTGGCCAGGTGGATCGTGCCCTGCGGGTTCACGAGGGCCTGCGATCACGTCAAAGCCTGAGCACTCAGCAGCGCAACCGGACGGAGTTCGAGCTCGCCGAGGACTACCACAAGGCCGGCATGCTGGATCGTGCGGAGCGGCTCTATGCCGGTCTGGCCGACCGCGGGTACAAGCTTCTGGCCTGTCTGGAAGCAATGGTCTGGATACACGAAAGTTCGCACGACTGGCTGGCGGCGATCGAGATCAATCTTCGTCTGGAGGCGGCCAGCGGCACGTCTCGCAGCTTCGTCATCGCCCAATGCCGATGCGAGATGGCGGACGAGGCCTACCGCGCCGGGCAGGTCGATCAAGCTCTGGCACTGGCCAGACAGGCGCAGAATTCGGACAAGGACTGTGCGCGCGCCAGTCTGCTCATTGCGCGCCTGAGCGCTGATCGACAGCATTGGCCGGACGCCACCGACGCCTATGCGCGCGTCGCCAGTCAGGAGCCCAGGCTGCTGGCCGAGGTGGTCGCACCGTTGTGGCGCTGCTGCCGGGACTGGGGTCGTCCCGAATATTTCGTGCAATGGCTGGACGATCTTCCGGACGACCAGCGTCTGGGCGCTGCCGAGGTGATTCGTGCCGAACTTCTCCGCCAATCGGACATGGATCCGGACGACTACCTGCTGTCAGCCTTCGAGCGCATGCCGAGCTGGAGCGTGCTCGAGCAGATCGCGAAACTCGACAGCCTGCGTCCGGATCTTCAGGAGCGCAGGTCGCGTGCCTTGCGCGATGCCGTGG
>JAJFJX010000211.1 GCA_021773655.1 Panacagrimonas sp. | reverse complement strand
CGACACCGATATCGACGTCGGCGGCATCGATGATGACCCGGAGTTCGTGGTCAACTTCGGCAAGGAGTTCGACCTCTAAGAAACGTTGATCAAGTCATCCGCGCGTAGGCGGGGATCCGGATCTGGCCTGAGCAGGCGATGGAAGTCGCCTCGATCACAGCGCTTTTCTGGATTCCCGCCTACGCGAGAATGACGGTGATGGGCCTGCTCGGCATCTCCCTTCCCTATCAGCCAACCAGTGCGCCTGCCGTCAGCGCTGCCATCGCGAGGGTGCCATTCCGGGCCTCCGGCAATGGTCAGCGACCGACTTTCCCGTCTTGCGCCGACCACCACCGCCCGAGGGAGCGGCCAGCAGAAAGCGTCGACCGATCACCCGATGCCCCGATCACGAACGACGCAATCACGAACGACACGATGACCGGGGTTCTGGATGATCGTGGCGGGTCAACCCGATGATCCCGCGGCGCGGGCCGAAGGCGAGCCCTTGCGCTTTTCCCGGATGCGGATGACCCCGGCAGCACCATCGGCGCGATTGCCCTGCTCGACATCGAACAGGCCGGTGGCCACGATCAGGTCGCGCAGTTTGGCAAAGCCCCAGGTCCGCGAGTCGAAGTCGGGCGCCTGCTTGGCAATGTGAGAGCCGACCGGCCCCAGATTGGCCCAGCCGTCGTCATCGGAGGCCGCCTTGATTCCGTTGCGGATCAGGTTCAGCAGCTTGTTGTCGCTGCGCAGGTCCCTGGCGGTTTTCTTCTTCCGCGTCGGGCCCTGTTCCGTGGCCTCTTCTTCTGCAGGCACCAGCAATTCCGCATAGATGAACTTGTCGCAGGCCGAGACGAAGGACTTTGGCGTTTTCTTCTCGCCCAGCCCGTAGGCCATCAGCCCGGTTTCGCGTATGCGCACCGCCAGGCGCGTGAAATCCGAATCGCTGGAGACGATGCAGAAGCCGTCGAAACGATTGGTGTAGAGCAGGTCCATGGCATCGATGATCATGGCGCTGTCGGTGGCGTTCTTGCCGGTGGTGTTGGCGAACTGCTGGATCGGCTGGATCGCCTGCTCGGCCAGCACCTTCTTCCACGGCCCCAGGTTGGGCTGCGTCCAGTCGCCGTAGATGCGGCGCACGCTGGCCACACCGAACTTGGCGATCTCGGCGAAGATCGGCTCGATGATGGGCGCCAGCCGGGTGGTGTTGTCGGCGTCGATCAGCACTGCCAGCTTGGCGGTTCTTGAGGGGTCGACCATTTGTGGCTCCGGTTGCATCCCCGCAGACTACCGGATCGCCTGCACCCGGATTGAACCGCCGCTGCACGGCGCCCGGTCATCGCCGACAATGGCGACATGACAGACCAACGCCGTCTGCGCTGGTTGCTCCGGCGCGGCATGAAGGAACTCGACGTGATGGTGATGCGCTACCACACGCATCGTTACCCGCAGGCGCCCGAAGCCGAGCGGGCCGGCTTCGTGCACCTGCTGGAAACCGTCGAGGACCCGGACCTGTGGTCCTGGACCATGGGCTATGCGCAGACGCCGCCGGAATACGTCGAGCTGGTGGCGCAGTTGCGCATCCACCGCTGAGACTGCCGATGACCGAGACCCTGGATCTGCAACTCAACCCCTCGATGCGTGCGCACCATTGGCTGTTCTGGCTGCATGCCCTGCCGCTGGTGGTCTTGCCCCTGGCCACGCGGGGCGGCTGGCCGATGCTGGCGGGAGCCGGGGCGATCGGCCTGTCGTGGCTTTGCCTGCGCCGTCACCGCGTGTTCGGCTACGGTCCGCATGCCCTGGTTCGCATCCTCGCCCAGGCCGACGGCGCCTGGCGCCTGCGCGAACGATCCGGGCGCGAGGTGCAGGCCCGCCTGCTGAACGACAGCTACGTTCAGAGCCTGATTCTGGTGCTCAACTTTCGCGACGAGGCGGGTCGGCGACGCACCCGCGTGCTGCTCGGCGACGAGATTCCGGCCGAGGCCTTGCGCCGCCTGCGCCGACGCCTGTCGTCCCATCGTGCAGCTCCCGGGGCCGGTAACAGTCGAGCATGAGCCCTGCCCGCTCCCGCTTGCGGATCGCGGTCCTGGCCATGGCCCTGGCGGCCGTGCTGAGCACGGGGTGCAGCCTGCCTGGCGCACGACGCGACCCGATCCCGCTGGTCGCGCAGGTCGACCTGCCGCGCTTCATGGGTCACTGGTACGTGATCGGCTTCATTCCGATCTTCCTCGAACAGGACGCCCACAACGGCATCGAAACCTACGTCCTGGCGCAGGACGGCAGCATCGCCACCACCTACCGCTACCGCGACGGTGGTTTCGACGCGCCGCTGGAAACCCGCCGGCCGCGCGGCTTTGTGGAGCCCGATACCGGCAATGCGCTGTGGGGCATGCAGTTCATCTGGCCGTTCAAGGGCGAGTTCAGGATCGTGCACCTGGAGCCCGACTACTCGGTGAGCATCATTGCGCGCAACGCACGGGACTACGTGTGGCTGCTGGCGCGCGAGCCGGGGATGGACGACACGCGCTTCGAGCACTACCGCGGCCTGATCGCCGCCATGGGCTACGACGCCGGTCAGTTCGTGCGCCAGCCACAGCGCTGGCCGGAATCCGAACCGCGCCCACCGCTGCAAGCTGCACCGCTGCAAGGGGCCAGCGGCGCGAATCAGGCAGAGGCTCCGGCGCATCGTTCCGGATTCGGCGGGCAGGGACAGATTCCGCCCGGGAGGCCCTGAGCGGCGCTGGCGGGTCCGAAAACGGCCAGACAATGGTGGCGGGCACGGCCACAATGGCGCATGAATCTCGACATCGCCGCCTGCTACTCCGCGCTCAAGACGCGCGACGTCGGTTTCGACGGCCGCTTCTATGTCGGAGTGTCCTCCACCGGCATCTACTGCCGGCCGATCTGTACGACGCGAACGCCGACCGCGGACCGTTGCCGCTTCTACGCCCACGCGGCGGCGGCCGAGGAAGCCGGTTTCCGTCCCTGCCTGCGCTGCCGGCCGGAGCTGGCACCGGGCGTGGCACCAGTCGGCGCGATGCGCAGCGTGGCGCGCTGGACCCTGCAGCGCATCGAGTCGGGCGCACTCAACGAAGAAGGCTTCGAGCGCCTGGCCACCGAATACGGTCTGTCATCGAGACAGCTGCGGCGTGCAGTGGTGGCGGAATTCGGCGTCACGCCGGTGCAATTGGCGCAGACGCGGCGCCTGCTGCTGGCCAAGCAGCTGCTGACCGAAACCGCACTGCCGATGGCGCAGGTTGCACAGGGCAGCGGCTTTGCCAGTGTGCGGCGTTTCAATCATCTGTTTCGCGACCGCTACGGGCTCAATCCGGTGGCGCTGCGTCGCGCGACGGGCGCCTCGCAGCCTCCGGGGGTGAGCCTGCAGCTCGCCTACCGTCCGCCACTGGCCTGGCCGGTGCTGCTCGAATTCCTCGGCGGCCGTGGTGCAGCGGGGGTCGAATGCGTGGACGGAGAGCACTACCTGCGCACCGTGCGACTGGGCCCGCATCGTGGCTGGATCGTGGCCCGGCCGGTGCCCCGGCGCGCATTGCTGCAGGTGGACATCTGCGCCGGCCTGGTGCCGGTTCTGGCAGAGCTGATGTCGCGCCTGCGGCGGGTATTCGATCTGGACGCCCACCCCGAGGTGATCGCTGCGCAGCTACAAGGGGACCCGCGGATGGACCGCCTGTTAGGGCAGACGCCGGGGCTGCGCGTGCCGGGGGCGATGGATGGGTTCGAACTGGCTCTGCGCGCGGTGCTTGGCCAGCAGGTGACGGTCAAGGCGGCTACGACGCTGTTCGGTCGCTTCGCAACCACGTTCGGCGATCCGGCGGCAACCCCGCACCCCGGGCTGCGGTTCTACGCACCGACGGCCGAGCGCGTGGCAGAGGCCGGCGTACAGCAGCTCATCGACCTGGGACTGACCCAGCGACGTGCGCAGACCATTTCGGACCTGAGTCGCGCGCTGGCCGGCGGCGAACTGCACCTGGATGCCGGCTCGCACCTGGAATCCAGCCTGCAGCGACTGCAGGCAATCGCCGGTATCGGGCCGTGGACGGCGCAGTACATCGCGATGCGCGCACTGCGCGATCCCGATGCGCTGCCGGCGTCCGACCTCGGGCTGATGAAGGCGCTGGGGGCGACTCATCCGCGCCAGGTCACCGAGGCCGCGCAGGCCTGGCGGCCGTGGCGCGCCTATGCCGCACTGCACCTCTGGCACAGCCTCAAGTCAGGAGGATGAGGGTCCCATGATCCGCTCACACAGCCGCATGGACAGCCCCGTCGCCCCCTGTCGTGGCCGGACCATGGCGCCGGATGGGGCGCCGGACCGTGGAGCCGGATCGGCACCCGCGGCGAGGGCGCGTCCTGTACTGAGCCGCAAGGGGTCGGATACGACCAACCACGTTGCAGGCACAAGTCTCGGGGCCGGCCGGAACGGGCAGGGCCGGACCCGACCCGCCCGGACCTACTTCAGCCCGACGCAGTTGGCGTAGTACGTCACCGTTCCGGGCCAGTCCGTGAACACACCCAGCACACCGACTTCGCGCCCCAGAACATCGAGCACTTCCATCATGTCGCCGTCGTTATTGATCACGCCCGCGTGGGGGTCATCCTGGTTGGCGCCGTTGGTGCTCTGAAAGTAGAACCCGCCGCCGTTGGCAAGCGGGCCGTCACGCTCGAAGCTCCAGGTGATGAAGTCCAGGCCCACGGCCTTGGCGGCCCGGGCATACACCGAGGGTTCGATCACGCCGGCATCGTTCACGCGCACCAGCATCCACAACGGCGGCGCCAGAATCTTCACGCCGTCGTCCACCAGCTGCTGCATGGAAGGATTCCAGGTCGAAGGATCGGCGTGGTTGAAGGCCGGATCGTCGTAGCGTCCGTCGAGAAACGTTGCCTGCGTTCCGAATGCCGGTTCGTTGCCGATCCAGTAGAGGATGTCGTGGTAATCGAAGCTCTGCGGAAACACGTTTCCAGCCGGCACGCCGGCGAGCTTGTACTCGTCGATCATCTTCTGCGCGTAGTCCTGCTGGGTGAATCCGTTGAACGGCATCGGCACGCTCGGCGATTTCAGCTCGGGCGTCATCTTCACGCCCTGACGCTTGAACAGCTCGATGCTCTCTGCGTGCGTCAGCAGTGTTCCGCGGGACGCATACAGATCGGTGCGCCAGTCCGCGGTGCCCTTCATGTACTGCTCGACCGTGGTGGCGCGCGAATCGGCCGCATCCATCTTGCCCTGCAGCAGACGGAACTCGGCGAGGGTGAAATCGCTGGTACAGCACCGGGCCGACGCAGGCGTTCCGGCAACCGGGTCGGCGGGAACGAAGGGCTGCGAGCATTTGGCCGCGAGTTCGGGAATCGCCAAAACATCGGTGGTCGTGTGCAGGTCGCACTGTGAGTGCCGGCAGACCAGTTCCTGATCGCGGGTAAAGGTCACGTCGCATTCCTGAATGCCGGCGCCCATTCGATACGCCGCCTCGTAGGATTCCTTGGTGTGTTCGGGGAACTGCAAGGGCGCGCCGCGATGGCTGACGGTGAACTCCGTGCGCCGGAACGGACCTTCTGCGCAAGCCATCAGCTCGTCCTTGAGCGCGCCCTCGTCCATGTCCCGGACCAGAAAATAAGGGCGCGGGCCAACCTGCACATTGTTCTTGGCAAGCCCCGGTGGATTGACCTGCTGCCGATGTTCCGGTGGCGCCTGCTGCGCGTTTCCGTTTCCTGCAACCACACCGGTACTGGCGAATACCCCTGCCAGCGCGAACAGCGCGGACCAAAGCGATACATATTTCATGGACGTTCTCCCGAACATGGTGGACCCGAGCCCGACACCCTAGAGATCGAACATGTAGCGACGGGGAACCTTCTCCTAAGGATCGGTGACCGTTATGTGTCGATCCTGCGGTTCTTCAGCGAACGGGCAGCGGATCGATCCGGCCGCCCCGACCCGGCAAAGCGCCTACGAAGGCATCGGGCCATCGTTCATGGCTGGCCGCCAATGCACTTGAATTCGTAATTCCAGTAGACCTTGGCCGCGGTTACGACATCGACCCAGAGCAGGAAGCGCCGGGTCTTGTCTTGCTCGGCTTCACGCAGGATGCACCACAAGGCCTCCTCCTCATCCTCCGCCTGCCTGATGTCCTCCAGATGAGATGCACAGATCTCCCACGCCTTGAAGCATCGCCGCAACGAAGCCCTTTCTTCAGGATTCTTTTGCATGGTCTGGGCCTCGGTTCCTCCGGCAGTTCGTTGAACCTTTCAGGACGCTTGCGGAACCGCATTTGTTGCGGCGGTCGGCGGCGTGGCAAAGATCTGCATCATGGCTTCGTACGGTCGCGAAGCACGCGCCCGGTTCGCCGTCGATTGGTTGAATGCCTTAGTCTGGGCCTTTCAGTCAAGACCGATTCCCACTGTCAAGCGATGCAGCCATGAAAGTGATTGAAATCTCCCAGCCTGGTGGCCCCGAAGTACTGCGACCCGGTGAGCGGCCCCTGCCTCGACCCGGCGCCGACGAAGTGCTGATCCGCGTGAGCGCCGCCGGCATCAACCGGCCGGACGTACTCCAGCGTGCGGGCCGTTACCCGCCGCCGCCCGATGCATCGGACCTGCCCGGCCTGGAGGTGGCCGGCGAGATCGTCGGCGGTGATGTCGGCGCTTCCGGCCTGGCGGTCGGCGACCGGGTGTGTGCACTGGTCAATGGCGGTGGCTACGCGCAGTTCTGCGTGGCGCCCATCGGGCAGTGCCTGCCGATTCCCACCGGGCTGAGCGCGGCGGAAGCGGCGTCGCTGCCGGAGACCTGTTTCACCGTGTGGAGCAATGTGTTCGACCGCGGGCAACTCGCACCCGGCGAGACCCTGCTGGTGCAGGGCGGCAGCAGCGGGATTGGCGTGACCGCGATCCAGATGGCGCGTGCGCTGGGTCATCGCGTGTTCGCCACCGCCGGCAGTGCGGACAAGGCGCGTGCCTGCGAGGCGCTGGGCGCCGAGCGCGGCATCGACTACCGGAGCGAGGACTTCGCCGCGGTGGTCAAGGAACTCACCGGCGGCCGCGGCGTGGACGTGATCCTGGACATGGTCGCCGGCCCGTATGTGCCGCGCGAACTGGGCTGTCTGGCCGACGACGGGCGCCTGGTGTTGATTGCCCTGCTCGGTGGTGCACGGGCGGAGATCCCGCTCGGTGAAGTGCTGGTGCGGCGCCTGCACCTGACCGGCTCGACCCTGCGGCCCCGAAACACGGCATTCAAGGCCGAAATCGCGCGAAAGCTGCGCGAGCGTATCTGGCCACTGATCGAATCCGGCGCGATCCGCCCGGTCATCTACCGCCAGTTCGCCCTGGACGACGCATCCGAGGCGCACCGGCTGATGGAAAGCAGCACGCATGTCGGCAAGATCGTTCTGAACGTCGAGCATTGATGCTGGAAACTGCATTCCACGCAAAGGCGCAAAGCGAACACGAAGGACGCCGAAGCGTTTTACGGAAGGCGCCCCTCACCAGACGAGGTGAACACGGTCCACCCCGTTTGACCTTGCGTCCTGCTCGTTCGCGGGACGGAGAGGTCAGTGCAAGGCGGGGGTCAGTGCAAGGCGGGTCGGGTTTCGGGGCGGGCCAGGCATGGAGCCTCGCCCGCGTCCGGCGTTGCTACCGCCCAGGCTCTCAGGCCAGCGCCAGCGCCGAGCCCGAGTGCGACAGGCGCCGCATGGCGTGATCCAGGCCTTCCAGGGTCATCGGAAACATGCGGTCGGCGCCGATCAGCTCCTGCGTGATCTGCACCGAAGGTGAGTATTCCCAGCGCTGCCGGCTATCGGGATTGAGCCAGATGGTGCGGGGAAACACATTGAGCAGACGCTTCATCCACACCGCGCCCGCTTCTTCGTTCCAGTGCTCGATGCTGCCGCCGGGCTGCACGATCTCGTACGGGCTCATGCTGGCGTCACCGACGAAGATCACCTTGTAGTCCGGCGTGTACTTGTGCAGCACGTCGAACAGCGGGATGCGCTCGTTGTTGCGGCGCTGGTTGTCCTTCCACACGCTCTCGTAGATGAAATTGTGGAAGTAGAAGTATTCCAGGTGCTTGAACTCGGTCTTGCACGCGCTGAACAATTCCTCGCAGACCTTGACGTGCGGGTCCATCGAGCCACCGATGTCGAGGAACAGCAGCACCTTCACCGTGTTGCGCTTCTCGGCCACCATCTTCAGGTCCAGCCAGCCGGCGTTGCGCGCGGTGCAGCTGATGGTGTCGTCGATATCGAGCTGATCCCGCGCGCCCTCGCGCGCGAACCTGCGCAGGCGGCGCAGTGCGATCTTGATGTTGCGGGTGCCCAGTTCGATGTTGTCGTCCAGGTTGCGGAACTCGCGCTTCTCCCAGATCTTCACCGCTTTCTTCTGTCCGCCGGGGCCGCCGATGCGCACCCCTTCCGGGTTGTAGCCGCCGTGACCGAACGGGCTGGTGCCGCCGGTGCCGATCCACTTGTTGCCGCCCTGGTGGCGTTCTTTCTGCTCTTCAAGTCGTTTCTTGAGCGTCTCCATCAACTCGTCGAGTCCGCCAAGTGCCTTGATCTTTTCCTTTTCTTCGTCAGTGAGCAGCTTGTCTGCCTGCTTGCGCAGCCACTCCTCGGGGATGGAGCCGAACAGCTCGCCGGTGACCGCCTCGATGCCCTTGAAATACGCCGCGAAGGCGCGGTCGAATCGGTCGTACTGGGATTCGTCCTTGACCAGCGTGGTGCGCGCCAGGTGGTAGAAATCGTCGAGCGAAAACACCGCGACGTGCTTGGCGAGCGCCTCGAGCAGCATCAGGAATTCGGACAGCGAGGTCTTGACCCCGGCTTCGCGGATGGTGAGAAAGAAAGTGAACAGCATCGGAACCCTCCGGATCTGGGCCATTATTTTAGTGCAGTGCTGCATGGCGCGAAGACAGGATTCACGGCAGTTGCAACGCAGCCCTGCGCAATCCGTCGCACCCCCCTACCGCGTGCACCGTTTCGCGCACGATCCCTGCGGCCCGGATGCAAGGGCACGATCGATGCGGGCAGCGCGCGATGCCCGGCGCCGGACGGGCCGTGCCGGGGCTCAGGCCGTCACTTCCCCACGCCCGTTGAACACATAGCCCATGCCGCGGGCAGAGGTCACCGGCAGCTTCTGGCCACAGGCGTCCTCGACCTTCTTGCGCAGGCGCGACACCGTCACGTCCAGGTTGCGGCTGTAGATCTCCAGATTCGGCCGATCCATCGCCGCCAGCAGTTGTTCGCGCGTGGCCACCTCGCCCGGATGCGCGACCAGACACTGCAGCATGCGGAACTCGGCCATGGTCAGTTGCACGGTCGCGCCATTGGGCGCGGTCAGTGACCACACCATGGAGTCGAATTTCCAGACGCCCTGCGCCGCCGATTCCGGCTCCACCACCGGGGATTCGCTAAGGCGCCGATGCAGGTTGCGGATGACGAACTCCAGTTCGCGAAGGTTCACCGGCTTGACCAGGTAATGATCCGCGCCCAGCGACAGCCCCAGCATGCGGTCGTCTTCCTGCCCGCGCGCGGTGAGCAGGACGATGCCCGCGCGCGTCTTCTGGCGCAGGCGCGCCACGATCGAAAAGCCGTTCTCGCCGGGCAGATTGACGTCGCAGATCAGCAGGTCCGCGGAATGCTGCGCCAAGTGTTCGTCCAGATTCTCGGCACTTTCCAGGCCGTGCACGATCATGCCGAGACCGGACAAGTACCGGCACAGGGTGTCCCGCAGGTCCTCGTCGTCCTCGATGACCAGCACACGTACGTTCATGGAATCGTTCCGGCTCCGGGCTTCGGCGTGTGGGGACGCGAGGCGGCTCGCAAGGCCGAGCTCTGCGCTCACCAACTGAATCCTGCGCCAACCGAGGCGCTGGTGGAACCGCTGCTGCCGCCGCCGATGGCGCCGGTGAGGCTGATGTTGTTGGTGAACTGCGCCTTCAAGCCGACGGCATAGCCCTGCTCGCCATCGTAGGAGCCGGCGCCCACGCCCACCGAGAAACGCTTGCCAGGCGCCGGGTCGGGCAGCGCTGCCATGGCCGCGACCGAGGCGATACCGGAGTTGAGATCCTTGCGGAAGTCATCCACGGATTCCATCAGCGCACCGAGCTGATTCATGTTCACCGCATCGGTGCCCTCCACCCCGTTCGCCACGTTGGTGATCCGCCGCTGATTGGCGGCTGAGCCCACCGACACCGTATTGGCCTGATCGGCGACCGAGCCGTTGCCCAGGGCCACACTGTTGGCGGCACTGGCGTTGGCGTTGTTGCCGACCGCGACGGCCTGTTCGCCGGCGGCGATGGCGTTGTCGCCGATGGCGGTGGTGTTGGTTCCCGTTGCCTGGGCATCGGTCCCGACGGCGACCGAGGACTGGGCGACCGCGCCACTGCCGATGGCCACGGAGTTGGATTGCACGGCGGTGGCGTTGAACCCCACCGCAATGCCCCCGGCGGACTGGGCTTGGGCATTGGTGCCGATGGCCAGGCTGTTGATGGCCTGATCTCCGGCCTGGGCGTTGTCGCCACACTCGATGGTGCCGCTGGCACTGCCACGTCCGCAGAAGGCGGCGTTGCTCTGGGCGGTGTTCAGGGCGGTGTTGGCGGTGCCCTGGGCGGTGTTGACCCGCTGATCCAGATTGACGACGTCGGCTTCGGTGGCGGTGGCACGGTCCTCCAGGCTGCCGATGGAGGCCAGGTTCTGGTCGATGCGCAGGGTGTTGACCGAGATGTTCTGGGTGTTGGTCTGGATGTTGGTTTCGGTGACCGTGACCCGGCTGTCCAGCCCACCGATGCTGGCAAGGTTATCGGCGATACCGCCTTGGTTGGTGGTGACGCGGCCGTCGAGGTCGGTGATGTCCT
>JAJFJX010000022.1 GCA_021773655.1 Panacagrimonas sp. | reverse complement strand
CCGATCTCGTCCAGGGCGAGAGTGCCGGCAGGGGCGACGCCGACTATCTGGTCCGCGGGCTCGAGCAGTATCGCGCAGGCAAGGCCAAAGAACCCAAAACGCAAGCGACCCAATAGAGATAGAAAATGCAGGAAATCAGCGCACCAGAGAGCATCGAGGCTTACGAGCCTGTTGATGAGCCGACACCCGAACAGGCTGTCGAGCAGGCAAAACAGGCTGCCGAAACGCCGGCCCTCGATACGCCGGAGACCAGGGCCCCCGTCGGCGTTCCCGCCGAGGTTCCCGCCGAGGAATTTGAGACGGTCGAGGTCGGCAATGCCGGCTCGCCCGCCGCGATCGGTTTCGTCTCCGATGCCGGCAGCGCGCGGGTTCTTGCCGGGCGGCTCGATGCAAGAGGCCTCTCGGCGATAATCAGGCCCGGCGACATCCGGGATGCGGTCAACGAGTATCGCGACGCGATGACGCCAAGGCTGTTATTCGTCGATCTGTCGAACGCGCCGGACCCGATGGCCGAAATCGATGGGCTGGCCGAAGTGTGCGAGCCGGGAACGATCGTTGTCGCGCTGGGCGATCAGAACGATGTCGAGCTGTTCCGCGCGTTGATCTCGGCGGGCATCGCCGACTATATCGTCAAGCCGATCACCGCCGACGCAATCGACGCGGCGCTCGAAAACGCCGCCGAGCAACCGGCGGCCACGGAAAGCACTGAGGACGGCAAGGTCATCGCGTTCATCGGCGCCCATGGCGGTGTCGGTTCGACCGCGCTCGCCGTGAACAGCGCCTGGACGATCGCCGAGGAGAGCCAGAAGCAGGTCGCCATCGTCGACCTCGATCTTAAGTTCGGATCGGTTTCGCTGGCCATGGACATCGAGCCCGGCCGAGGATTACGTGAGGCGTTGCAGAATCCCGGACGCATCGACGGCCTGTTCGTCGCCGGTGCCGCGATCAACATCAACGAAAAACTCTACGTGCTCGGTTCCGAGGAGCCGGTGGAGGACAACGTCAAATTCGAGGCCGAAGCGCTCGATATCCTGCTTCGGGAATTATGCCGGAACTTTGATGTCGTCATCCTCGATATTCCCCGCAACATCGCCTCCGATCTGGCGCCGGTTCTGAAGGACGCGACGGTGGTCGTGGTCTCGGACATGTCGCTGGTTGGTGTCCGCGATACGCTGCGGATTTCCGGTTTCGCCAAACGGGCCGCCACCGACGGCAAGGTTCTAACCGTGATCAACCGGGCCGGCGCCGACAAGAAAGCGCAGATACCGAAAGCCGAATTCGAAAAAGGGATCGAAGCGAAGATCGATATTTTGATCCCCGAAGATACCAAGGTGATGGCCACGGCCAGCCATTCGGGGAAACCCGTCTCGGCGGTCGCCAAGCGGGCCAGGGTCACCGGAGCGATCCGCGAGCTTTGCAAACTAGCGCTTCCGACCGAGGAAACAACGGAGAAGCGGCGGTCTTTCTGGCGCCGTAAGAAGGAAAAATGAGCCGCACCTTCGGCCGCCGTGGATCTGAACAGGCCGGCTCTTCCCCATCCATCGATTTGAAGAAGCAGGCGGCCGCGGTCGGGCCGGCCAACGAGGCTGGCCCTGTGCCCGGCGAGGCGCCGCCGGTCAAGAAACCGGCCAACGGCGCCAAGTCCGCTGCTGCGCCGAACGGCGCCGCCGCTCCTGCCGGCAAGCACGCCAACGGCGCTGCCCAACCCAAGGCCGCCAAGCCCAAAGCGAACGGCAGCGCCGCCAACGGCGCATCGAACGGCGAGGCGGATAGCGACGTCGCCAAGTCGATCGCCGATCTCGCCGCCACCGACACCGAGGCGCGTAACGCCACGGTCAGCACGGCGCTCGGTTCGGGCGCCAGCATGGAGAGCGTGGATAAGGCCAAACAGACGATCCAGCCCCTGCTGATGGATCGCATCGATATCGGCGCCGCTTCGCAGCTGCCGCTCGAGGAATTCAACCAGCAGATCGGAGAAATCGTCTCCGAGATTCTGGTCGAGCACAAGCTCCAGCTCAATCTGGTCGAGCAGCGCGGCCTCATCGACATGCTGGTCAACGACATGCTCGGGCTGGGGCCGCTTGAGCCGTTGCTCGCCGACGAAAGCGTCACCGACATCATGGTCAACGGGGTCGATCAGGTCTATGTCGAGCGCGGCGGCAAACTCGAATTGACCGACGTGAAGTTCCGCGATCATCGGCATTTGATGAACATCGCGACCCGGATCGTCACCAAGGTCGGCCGGCGGGTCGATGAATCGAGCCCGACTTGCGATGCGCGCCTCGAGGATGGCAGCCGCGTCAATATCATTATCCCGCCGCTGGCGATCGACGGCGCCACGATCTCGATTCGTAAGTTCGCCAAGCAGAAAATCACGCTCGATGTGATGGTTCGCCAGAACAACATGTCCGAGGCGATGGCCACGGTCCTGCGCATCGGCTCCCGCACGCAGCTTAATATCCTGATCTCCGGCGGTACCGGTTCGGGCAAGACGACACTGCTCAACGCGCTCTCGCAGATGATCGACCCGGCCGAGCGCATCGTCACAATC
>JAJFJX010000210.1 GCA_021773655.1 Panacagrimonas sp. | reverse complement strand
CGCCGATCGACCTTGCGCCTTGGATTCCAACAGGCCCTTGATCCACTCCTCGGCTTCGATCCGGGTAGGGAAGGTCTTGCTCTTCTCCCGTCCCCCAATTTCCACCGACGCCCGGAACTGGAAGTCGCCCCGGACGCGGATGCTGCCCGTACTCTTTCTTCCTCTGCTCATGTGATCGCTCCTGTTACAGAGCGGGTATCCACATGGGCTGATTGCCGATGAATTTCCGGCCAGAAAAATCTCAATTGCCGGCCAGAAAATCGACAGCCACTTCGGCTTGGCAGGTCACATGACCTGCCAAGCCTCTGACGTCAGGAGGAAAACCGAAGAGAATCGAATGGAGGCTGGGGTCGGAATTGAACCGGCGTACGCGGATTTGCAGTCCGCTGCATAACCACTCTGCCACCCAGCCCTGGGTCGGCGCGACGCCCGCTCGATGGGCGCCTTTGACATGAAAAACCCCGGGTATGGGCCCGGGGTTGCCTGAAGCTTTGGAGCGGGAAACGAGGTTCGAACTCGCGACCTCAACCTTGGCAAGGTTGCGCTCTACCAACTGAGCTATTCCCGCACGGGACGCGCATTGTAGCGACTCGCCGAGCGACGTCAACGTGTCGGTGGCGTGACGGACCACGTCCGGCGACACCTGCCACGCAACCTGTTTTCAGAGCGGGCGGCTTGCCCTCACGGACGGCCAGGCCGCCTGCAGGTCGGACGCCGACACGGTGCCGCGTAGCGCGGGTGCGGGAGGCGTCCGGAGTGCCTGCGGGCCAATCTGTGGTCCCCAGATATCCGACGCCGCGAAGTTCAAAGCTGGTGGTCTTCCTTCATGAAAGGCCAGGCCGCCCGCAGGTACACCGCCATCGAATAAACCGTCAGTACCGCAGCGACCAGCAGCAGCCCGAATCCGATCTGATAGATCGGCAGCCCGAACAGGGAGCGATCCCAGAGCATCAGCAGGATGGCGACCATCTGGAACACCGTCTTGACCTTGCCGACCCAGCCCACCGCAACGCTGGTGCGGGCGCCGAGTTCCGCCATCCATTCGCGCAGCGCCGAGATGGTGATCTCGCGTCCCACGATGACTGCGACCACCACGGCCAGGATGGCGTCCGGGCGGTCGTGCAGGAGCATCACCAGCGAGACGGCCACCAGCAGCTTGTCCGCGACCGGGTCGAGGAAGGCGCCGAACTTGGAGGTCTGGCCCAGTTGCCGCGCCAGCCAGCCGTCGAACCAGTCGGTCACGGCCGCCAGCGCGAACAGGGCTGCCGCGGTCTGGTGGGCATGGGGCCAGGGCAGATAGAACGAAATCAGCACCAGCGGGATGACGGCCAGACGCAGCAGCGTCAGCACGTTTGGGATCGTCAGTGGCATGACGCAGTGTCGGATGTCCTTGGCCGACTTTCCACTCCGCCGGAATGGGGGCGCAGGCGATGATCAGCGCAGTTGCGCATGGATCCGCGCTGCCAGGGTCTGGCTGATGCCTTCGACCTGGGCAATCTGGTCGGCGCTGGCGCGCTTGATCTGCGCCAGGCCGCCAAAGGCCCTGAGCAGGGCGCGGCGCCGTGTCGGCCCCAGACCCTCGACACGTTCCAGCCCGGATTCGAGGCGCGCCTTGTCCCGTCGACCGCGGTGTCCGGTGATGGCGAATCGATGGGCCTCGTCGCGGATGCGCTGGATCAGATGCAGCGCCGGCGAGTCCGGCGGCAGGCGCAGCGGCAGCGCGCGATCCGGCAGGATCAGTTCTTCCAGCCCGGGCTTGCGGGTCGGACCCTTGGCGATCGCCACCACCCGCAGCTCGGATACGCGCAGCTCGTCCAGTGCCCCGAGCGCCGCATTGAGCTGGCCTCGTCCACCATCGATGAACAGCAGGTCGGGCATCGGGGTCTCGCTGGACTTCGTGCGGGCAAACCGGCGCCTCACCGCCTGGTGAATGGCGGCATAGTCGTCGCCGGCGGCAATGGCCGGCTGGGGATCGGGTGTCGTCGATCGGGCTTCCCCCGAAGCAGGCGCTGCCGGCGGGGTGGAGGTTCCTTGACGGGTCGATTCCCCTTGGGCGAGCCCTTCCCGGGTCTCGATGTTGAACTTTCGATAGGCCGACTTCAGAGGTCCCTGTTCATTGAACACCACGCAGGACGCCACGGTGCGCTCCCCGCGCGTGTGGCTGATGTCGAAGCACTCCATCCGCCGCGGCGGACGTTCCAGGTCCAGGGCCTGCTGCAGTTCCAGCAGGCGCGCATCCATGCTGGCCGATTCCACCAGCCGGCTCGACAGCGCCTGGGCGGCGGTGCCCGCCGCCATTTTCACCAGCCTGAGCTTGATGCCGCGCTGCGGTCGCAGCAGCCGGACCTGGCGCCCCGCCGCCTTGCCCAGGGCCTGCTGCAGCCAGTCGGCATCCTCCAGCGCGTGGCTGAGCAGGATCTCCGGTGGCGGCGGCTGGTCCAGGTAATGCTGGCTGACGAAACTCTCCAGCAACTCCTCGGGTTCGGCGTGCGCGGGATGGCGCGGAAAGTGGCTGCGATGACCCAGGTTCAGGCCATCCCGCACGCTCATCACCACCAGACAACTGTTCGACGGATGCGGGGCAATCACGATCACGTCCAGATCCTCGGCGCCGCCGGTGATGTTCCGGTTCTGGCGTACCCGCTGCAGCGCCGCAATCTGATCCCGCAGCCGCGCGGCGCGCTCGTACTCCAGCGCCTCGGCGGCGCGGTCCATGTCCTGTCCCAGCTCCTGGGCCAGTTCGTCACCCTTGCCTTCGAGCAGCCGGGTGGCGTTGCGCAAGTCACGCGCATAGTCCTCGGCCGAGATCAGTCCCACGCAGGGCGCCGAGCAGCGCTGGATCTGGTGTTGCAGGCACGGCCGCTGGCGGTTCGCGAAGAAGGTGTCGCGGCAGGGTCGAAGGCGGAACAGCCGCTGCAGGACCTGTAGCGTTTCGCGCACCGCGGTGGCACTGGGAAACGGGCCGAAATAGCGGTCCTTGCCGCTACGTGCACCGCGGTAGTAACCGATACGGGGAAAGGTGTGGTCGGTGAACCGCACATAGGGGTAACTCTTGTCGTCGCGATAGACGATGTTGTAGCGCGGTGCCTGCTCCTTGATCAGGTTGGACTCCAGGATCAAGGCCTCGTCTTCCGAGCCCGTGAGCGTCACCTCCACCCGTGCCACCTGCGACACCATGGCCTCGATGCGCGGATTGCCGGAGGCCCTCAGAAAGTAGCTGCTCACACGCTTGCGCAGGTTGCGCGCCTTGCCCACGTAGAGCAGCTCGCCGCCGGCGCCGTACATGCGGTACACGCCCGGCTGCAGCGTCAGCTGCGACAGAAAACTGCGGGGGTCGAAGTCGGCCTGATTCATGGAGGGGTTTGGAGGCTGCACGGTACGGCGCGTGTCCGGCCGTCGGATTTTATGGCAGGGCGATGACGCACTTGCGGCGATGCGGCAACAAATTTCATCCAACGGTCAGAGAACCGACACATGACGCGCCTACGCTCGCCGGGTTTCCCAGCCCTCATTTCCGTCAACAGCCAAGGAGCATCATGAGCGACGCCAAGCACAACGAGGACGATTTGAGCAATCGTTCCGGCAACACCCCCTTCGAAAGCATTCTGCAGCAGCGTCTGGCGCGTCGCGACGTGCTTCGTGGGGGCATGTCGGTGGCTGCCACCGGCCTGTTCGGCAGCTTCGCGCTGGTGGGTTGCGGCGGCGACAGCAACGGCAGCAGCGACGGCAATCCGGTGGTGATGCCGCAGTCCCTGGGCTTCAGCGCGGTACCGAAGAACCTGAACGACCGGGTCAGCTTGCCGGCTGGTTATTCGGCGCGCGTGCTGTATGCCTTTGGCGATCCGATTTCGGCCACCGTCAGCGATTTTTCCAACGACGGCACCGACGGCGACTCTGCGCTGCGCGCAGGCGACCAGCACGACGGCATGTACTACTTCGGACTGTCCGACAGCGGCACGCCGCAACGCGAGAATTCCGGCCGTGGCCTGCTTTGCATCAACCACGAGCAGGTGCTGGACGGATATATCCACGCCAACGGCCAGCGCAACGAAGACGCCGAAGGCAACCGGGTCCCGGCAGAAGTGGTCAAGGAGATGAACGCGCACGGCGTGTCAGTGATCGAGGTGCGCGACACCGCCAGTGGCTGGGAATACGTGCAGAACTCCAGCTTCAACCGCCGTGTCACCGCGTTCACCAACATGAACATCACCGGTCCGGCGCGCGGCAACGCGCGCCTGACCACGCCCTATTCCAGCGGCGGCACCCGTACCCGGGGCACGCTCAACAACTGCGCCAACGGTTTCACACCCTGGGGCACCTACCTGAGCTGCGAGGAAAACTGGTTCAGCTACTTCCGTCGTGACGCCGACCAGAACCAGCGCAGCCTGGCCGACAACGCGCTGTTCGCCCGCTACGGCATGGGTCCGGACACCCGGGGCTTCTCCTACCGCAAGTGGGACACCGTGCCCGGCGACGTCTACGAGCGCTTCGACATCACCGTCAGCGATTTTTCCAACGACGGCACCGACGGCGA
>JAJFJX010000209.1 GCA_021773655.1 Panacagrimonas sp. | reverse complement strand
GACCGGGGGAAGGGCGGCCAGATCGCGGTAGGCGCCCGCATAATCGAGCGGCAGCAGCTCCGCGCGCTCGTCCGGCCAGGCGGCACGCAGGCCCGGCAGCATGAAGTAGGCGCGCTGCCGCGCGCGCGGATGCAGGCCGAGATAATCCGAGCGATTGATGCCGGGGAAGTGCGCGCCGACGAAGCGGATGCCGTCCGCGGCCTCCGGCTTCTTCTGCAGCGCCTCGTACAGGGCCAGGCTCTCGCCAGAGATGCCCGGCACGAAGACGGTCATGCCGGGACGGAATTCGCGCAGGATCTGGTCGAGGTTCAGGACGTGCGGCATGGGCTACTCTGCGAGTTCGATCCGGGCCGAGCCGAGAATCACGGCAAGGACCTTGGCGTTCAGGGCTTCCGGCGCGAGGCGGGCACGAGGCCCGTCCAGGCTATCGAGTCGGGGGCGCCGCCGCAGATCCACGCCCGGCGGTTCCAGTATGCGAGAGGAGTTGTTGTTGTCGCCTTCGATCGCCTGCATGAGCGCGGGCGGCGCGATGCGTGGAGAGGGGTCTTTCACACCGATCGCCTGGGAAACGCCTGCACTCCGCTCCGCGCTGGCGCTGCCCTCGAAAGCCGGGTGCTCGTGGCCGACATGGCGACGGTCGACGGCCATCAGGCGGCAGCCTGGAAAAATCGGTCCACTCCCGCCGGCAGTTCGAACACCTCCGCGTTCTTGGCCAATGCGGCCTGAGCGCGTCGGCGCAGGTCATCGAGCCCGCGCTGGCGCGCATAGTTGAACGGGCCACCGGTGTAGGAGGGATAGAGCCCTGCCGAAACAACGGCGACATCGGCCATCTCCGGGTGCTCGACGCGGCCCTCGCTCCAGGAGCGCAGCGCGGCGAGCGCGAGGGCCAGCAGACGCTCCTCCTCGTCGCATTCGAGCGAGCGGACCCGTGAATGAGCCTGCTGGACCCTCGGCAGCAGGGCGCCATCGCCGGTGGCCAGCGGGCTGTTCGAGGCGAGCAGGCCGAGCTTGGCTGCCTTCTGGCGGTTGAGGAACAGGGTGCGGACCATGTTGCCCGCCACCGGGTTGCGCATCAGCTCCACGAAGACGCGCATCTCGTGCTCGCTTGCCGCGGTCATCGCCAGGTTCCAGCCGCCGACCACGCAACGCATGATCGCCCGGTAGGCCGGGTAGTGGCGCAGCTGGTAATCCGTGATGCCGACGGCAGCCGCGATGGCCGCAAAGGCGCTCTCGGGATGGGAGAAATCGAAAGGAGCGGATTGGAAGCTTGCACCGTCCTGGTCCCATCGCGCGGCGGGCAGGGCGATGCTCAGGGCGCGACGCCTGGCCACCTCGATCAGGTGCTCGCGCGGCACGACCTCGTCCACCAGTCCCAACTGCAGTGCCTCGGCAGGCGCAACCGGCTCGCCGCTCAGCAGCATCTCCAGCCCTTTCCGGGTGCCGATCAGGCGCGGCAGCCGCTGCGTGCCGCCCGCACCCGGCAGCAGGCCGAGCTTGATCTCCGGCAGGCCGAGCATGATGGCGGGATCGTCCGCGACCACGCGGGCATGACAGGCCAGGCTGACTTCGAGGCCGCCGCCCAGGGCGAGGCCGTTGATGGCTGCGACGAAGGGCCTAGGCGCGCGTTCGAGGCGGCGGAACAGGCGGCCCAGCCGCCCGAACAGCGTGTTCAGCTCTTCGGTGTTTCCGCTGCGCCCGCGCTCGGTGAACATCTGGATCATTTCCAGATCGGCGCCCGCCAGGAACGCGCTCTTGCCCGAAGTCAGCACGACGGCGCTGACCGCGGGATCGGTTTCCGCCCGCGCGATCAGGCGTTCCAGCGAATCCATCATGGGGCGCGAGAAGACGTTCATCGCGCGCCCGGGCATGTCGATACGGGCGAGCAGGACGCCCTCGGCGTCCAGCTCGGTGTCGATGTTGGGGTCGGTCATGGCGGCAGCGCTCAGAGCTTGTGAAATTTTCGTAGCGAGCGGGCGCAGTAGAAAAGTTCACAAGCTCAGGCGTACTTCTTGAAGTCGGGCTTACGCTTCTCGTTGAAGGCCTTGACGCCTTCCTTCGATTCCTCGCCCTGGTAGTAGCCCTTGACCGCGGCCACGCCCATGAAGCTGATGCCGCGGATGCCCTCCGAATCGGCGTTGAACGAGCGCTTGGCAATGGCGAGGGCGGTGGGGCTCAACTGGTTGATCTCGGCCGCCCAGGCCTCGCACTCGACGTCGAGCTGTTCATGCGGCACGACCTTGTTCACGAGGCCGATGGCCAGGGCCTCGTCAGCCTTGTACTGCCGGCAGAGGAACCAGATCTCGCGTGCCTTCTTCTCGCCGACGATGCGGGCCAGGTAGGCAGTGCCGAAGCCAGGGTCCACCGAACCGACCTTGGGGCCGACCTGGCCGAACCTGGCCTTTTCCGAAGCGAGGGTCAGGTCGCAGATCGTCGCGAAGACATTGCCGCCGCCGATGGCGAAACCCTGGACGCGGGCGATGACGACCTTGCGGCAGTCGCGGATCGCGCTCTGCAGCTCCTCGATTGGAAAACCCACCATGCCGCGCGGTCCGTACAGGCCGTCCTCGCTCAGGTGCACCTTCTGGTCGCCGCCGGTGCAGAACGCCTTGTCGCCGGCCCCGCCGAAGATCACGGTGTTGACCGACTTCTCCTCGTCGGCGCGGCGGAAGGCGTCGATGAGCTCCTCCACGGTCTGGACGCGGAAGGCGTTGAATACCTCGGGACGGTTGATGGTGATGCGGACCGCGTTGGCCCCGACTTCGTAGGTGATGTCCTTGTAGTTCGGCACGGCCATAGTCCTCAAAAAATTGGGTGGAGTGTTGAAAAGTAGTACGGTACCATAACAGTTATTGAGGCGGACCCTGAACCACATCGATGCCGTATCGATCGAAAGGAAGGCGGAACCATGACGGACGTAGCGAAGGGGAGGGTGGTCATCGTCAGCAACCAGGGCTCGACTCAGGGCGGGGCGGGCGGCCGCCTGGGTTCCAGCTATGCCGACGCGAGAACAGGGGTGGCCGCGCTTTCCAAGGGCATCG
Organism: Panacagrimonas sp.; assembly: GCA_021773655.1. Taxonomy (GTDB): domain Bacteria; phylum Pseudomonadota; class Gammaproteobacteria; order Nevskiales; family Nevskiaceae; genus Panacagrimonas. The sequence goes on along the minus strand of JAJFJX010000209.1, from coordinate 1,426 downwards.
CTCTGGACATGCAGAAATTCGGCGTGCCCCGCATCGTCGTCGCGATGGATCGCTGCGACGAGCCCGGTGAGTCCAAGTTGAAGAAGAACTACACGCTGCCCCTGGCTGAACTCGTACCCGGCGCGAGTTTCGACAACATCGTTAGCCGGACCGAGGCGGAGTTCCGCGTCGGCCCCAATGTCCGCTAATCGAGAGGCAAGGCAATGGAAATCGAACTGAGCGAGCTTCATCGCGAGATCGAAACCTCGGTCCGCAAGGTCACCCAGGAATTCACGGACGAGTATTGGCACGAGTGCGACGAGAACGCGCGCTTCCCGGAGGAGTTCTATGAGGCCATGGCGGCGGCGGGGTGGCTTGGCATCACCATGCCCGAGGAACTTGGCGGTGCGGGTCTGGGCGTGACCGAGGCCGCGATCATGATGCACACCGTCGCCAGCGGCGGCGGCGGGCAGGCCGCGGCTTCCAGCATCCACATCAACCTGTTCGGACCTCACGCCATCGTCGTGCACGGCACCCCGGAACAAAAGAAGCGCTGGCTCACGCCGCTGATCAAGGGCCAGGAAAAGGCCTGCTTCGGTGTGACCGAGCCCGACGCCGGTCTCGACACCACGAGCATCAAGACCTTCGCGAAAAAGGTCGACGGCGGCTACCGCGTGACGGGCCGCAAGATGTGGACCTCGACGGGCCAGGAGGCGCACAAGATCGTGCTGCTGACGCGCACCACGCCCAAGAGCGAGTGCAAGCGGCCGACCGACGGCATGACGCTGTTCTACACCGACCTGGATCGCACCAAGATCGAGGTGCGGCGCATCAAGAAGCTGGGCCGCAACGCGGTGGACTCCAATGCGACCTTCATCGACGACTACTTCGTGCCGGAAGGCGACCGCATCGGCGAGGAGGGCAAGGGCTTCTACTACCTGCTCGACTCGCTGAATCCCGAGCGCGTGCTGGTCGGCATCGAGGCCATCGGCATCGGCCGCGATGCGCTGCAGCGCGCCGCGAAGTACGCGCGCGACCGCGTCGTGTTCGGCCGGCCGATCGGCAAGAACCAGGGCATCCAGCACCCGCTGGCCGAGGCCTGGTGCAGTCTCGAGGCCGCGTACTGGATGTGCATGCGCGCGGCCTACCTGTACGACAAGGGTCTGCCCTGCGGTGCAGAGGCCAACGCCGCCAAGTTCCTGTCGGGGCGCGCGTCATTCGACGCCACCACCAAGGCCGTGCTCACGCATGGCGGCATGGGCTACGCGCGCGAGTTCCAGGTCGAACGCCTGTTCCGCGAGTCGCTGCTGCCACGCATCGCGCCCGTCACCGAGCAGATGATTCTCTCCTTCATCAGCGAGAAGGTGCTGGGCCTACCCAAGTCGTACTGAGGACGGCCGGGAGACGGGCCTGTGGAGACGGGAGCCGAAGCAGCCAGCCACCGCGC
>JAJFJX010000208.1 GCA_021773655.1 Panacagrimonas sp. | reverse complement strand
TCGTTGGAGGGCAGCACGCCATCGGCGATCAGGAAACCGGTCGCGCGAATGTGATCTGCGATGACCTTCTGCGACGGACTGGCATAGGGCTGCTGCCTGGCCAGCTCCGCCACCGCTTCGATGAGCGCACGGAAGGTATCGGTCCGGTAGTTGTCGTTGCTGCCCTGCATCAGCGCCGCCACGCGTTCCAGGCCCATGCCGGTGTCCACGCTGGGCGCCGGCAGTGGCGTCATGCCTCCGTCGCCGCCACGTTCGAACTGCATGAACACGTGGTTCCAGATCTCGATCCAGCGGTCGCCATCTTCGTCCGGCGAGCCCGGCGGCCCGCCCCAGATGCCCTTGGAGCCGTCCGGGTCGTGGTCGTAGAAGATTTCCGTGCAGGGACCGCAGGGGCCGGTGTCGCCCATGCTCCAGAAATTGTCCGAGGCGAACTTTGCACCTTTGTTGTCGCCGATTCGCACGATGCGCGACTCGGCCACGCCGACCTTGCGCCACAGCGCGAACGCCTCGTCATCGGTCTGGTACACCGTGACCAGCAGGCGCGCCGGGTCGATGCCCAGCCACTGCTTGCCGGTGACGAATTCCCAGCCGAAGCGGATCGCATCGTCCTTGATGTAATCACCGAAACTGAAATTGCCCAGCATCTCGAAGAACGTGTGATGGCGGGCGGTGTAGCCGACGTTCTCCAGATCGTTGTGCTTGCCGCCGGCCCGCACGCACTTCTGGCTGCTGGCCGCACGCGTATAGGCGCGCCGGTCCTGGCCGGTGAACACGTCCTTGAACTGCACCATGCCGGCATTGGTGAACAGCAGGGTCGGGTCGTTGCCCGGCACCAGCGGTGCCGAAGGCACCACCGTGTGGCCATTGCTCCGGAAGAATTCCAGGAAGCTGGCGCGCAACTGGTTGCTGTTCATGAAACGGGGGGTGACCTGGGGCGTGCAAAGGGGCGTGATTTTAGCCGGGGCCCGGGCGGCCCGCCATGCGCAGCGGCTGCGGGACGTACCCGGAGCCGCAGCATCGCACCGTCACCGGCCGGGGGCGAGCGGCGAGTTCCAGGCCGCGAGCGCCGGGCGGTCGGTCAGAGCCGCTGCGGTACATGAGGTCCCGCGCCTCGGCTTCGCGGGTTCGTTTCAAGAACACCGGACGGCCCGCGAAAGCGGCGGACAGCACGCCTGCGCTGGCGCCGCGGATCGGGTTGGGGGCATTGCGGGTTCGCTGTTCTGCATGAGTCGACAGGAGGTGCCGCCGATGCACAGGCGGCAGGGGTGATCATCGACGTGGCGCCGATCTTCAGCAGGGTCGGCCTGCCCGGCGCGGCCGGTGATTGCGACGGCACGGTGCTGGCGGCTGACGGCCGCACCACCGCGGGCCGGGACGCGGCACGGGACGATTCAGTCCGCGGCCCGATCGGTGGCGCCTGCTTCCAGCACCGACCTGATCACCGCCACGCGCTCGGGAAACCACGGGCCGTTGAGGCGCAGTGCCTGCGCCGCCACGCGACGTGCCTCATCGGTGCGATGAAGCGCCACCAGTGCGCGCACCCGCAACTCGGCGACCCGCAGCCGGTTCTCGCCATAGGCCAGGCCGGCCGCCCGCTCCAGCAGCGGCAGGGCCGCCAGCGGCTCACCGTGTTCGAGGCGGTAGCGCCCGTAGCGATAGGGATAGACGTAGTCGTTGGGCCACTGCGCGATCAGCCGCGTCATCAGGGCCTGGTAGGCCTGATGATCGTCCAGCGCCTCCAGCACCACGCGCAGGTTGTCGGCCACGCTGCGGTCCGCGCCCGGGCCCTCGCCGATCCCCGCACGATAATGATCTGCGGCGCGCCGTAGCAGTGCCTGGCGCGCATCAGGGCTGCCGTTGCGCCGATGCAGCTCGGCCAGCATCAGCACCGCGCTGCGCCGGTCGGCGCAGGCCGGCGCGGGCGCAGGCGCGGGCGACGGATCGGGTTGGCGGAGAACGCGGGTGTCGACCAGTTTCTCCAGCGCGCCGGTCTGTGCGCGCTGCCAGCGTGCCAGCGCTTCGGGGTCGGTCTTCGGATCGGCGTCGGCGCAGGCCAGCGCGCGGCGCAGCAGATAGGGACGCTCGCACCCGGGCCGGGCGTCCAGCACCGCCGAACCCTGCTCCAGGCAGGCTGCGCCGTCGACTTCGTCAGCCGCCCGCATCAGGCGCAGACGCGCAAGGGTCGGACGCAGATCGGGGTGGTCCGCCTGCGCGCGGACCGCGGGCGCCAGGCCGGCAATCCAGTCCAGGCCCGCGCCGCCCTCGCCTCTTTGCACGAAGCCCTCCAGCACGCCGACCAGCTCGGTCACCGAGGCCCGGCCCTGTGCAGCACGCGCCTGCAGCGCTTCGAAGCCGTCGTCGACGTCCAGCAGACGCCCGATCGCGGCATGGAAATCCTCGCGCGTCTGTTCGCCCAGGACGCGTCCGCGCTCGGCGCCCGTGGCGTCCAGCACCAGATAGGCCGGCAGCGCCTTGACCTGCCACGCCGCCATGCGCGCGGCACCCTCGGGACTGTCGGCATCGAGTTCCAGCAGCACCACGCGACGCTGCAGGGCCTGCCACTGCGCGCCGCGATGGACATGGGTAGCCATGTAGTAGCAGGAGTAGCACCAGGGCGCGCGAAATTCCACCAGTACGGCACGACCGTCGTGCGCCGCCCTCTGCAGGGCAAGGTCGACCGCATCGTTGCCGTTGGCCCCGGCCGGCGCGCCGCACGCCAGCATGGGCATCAGCACCAGCACCCACAGCCGGAACCGGGTCCGGGCGGCCGCGCGCACGGCGTCTATTCCAGCGGCGGCAGCGTCGCCGGCCCGGGCTGCGGCGGCTGGCTGTAGTAGGCGATCCGGGCCTCGTAGACCTTGCCGGTTTCGGGGTCGATGACGTTGGAGGGCCCGCGGTATTCGAGCAGGCGCCTGGATTGCGGGTCGTAGACCACCGTCAGGTCGGGCGCCACCAGGCGCAGCAGGGAGTTGGCCTCGACCTTGAACTGCACCGCCATGGCCCCCTCGAACTGCGTGTCCTGAATGCGCCGGGCGCGGAACTTGTAGCTGTCCAGGTTGCCGGCGGCGATGAAGGTGAAGGCGACGGTCTGGCGATCCATCAGCTCCTTGAAATGATCCAGCAGGAAGTTGTGGAAGCCCGAGTCCCCGGTCATCTGCTCGCGCCGATCGACGGTCTCGAACCGTTGCTTGCCGTCACTGGTCTTGGTCAGCCGGATCTCGCTGTCGTCGATGGCGGTGATGCCCTCGGCGTAGCCCTGGTCGGGCAGGGCGTATTCGTACAGCGGCACGTGCGGGTCGGCGGAAAAGTCCAGGGTCTTGGTGCCACGCAACCGGCCGTCGGGGGCGTGATAGTCGATGGTGCCACGGACCCAGCGGCCATCCTTCCAGACCTGCTCGTGGACCTCGGTGTAGAGGTAACGGTCGGTTTTCAGATCGAAGGCGTAACCGTAGAAGCGGCGGGTCTGGTCGGCGTGGCTGGTCGGGATCATGGTGAGCATCAGGCAGGTCAGCAGTGCACGCATCATGGCTGGCATCCGGGTATGGTCGCGGTCGGGGCGCGGATGGGACATCGTATCGGGCTTCCGAATTCGGTCAGCGCCGGCCACGGGTCTCAGCGCTTCTCGAACAGGTAGTGGCCGACACCCCACTCATTGCCGCCGGCATAGCCGAACAGTTCGGCCACCGCCATGTAGAACATGCGCCAGCGCTGGAACCACAACGCCGAGTCGCGCTCGCCGTAACACTGGCGGAACACCGGCATGATCTGCGTCTGACGCGCATCCATGCCGGCCAGCCAGTGGTCGGCGGTGCGCGCGTAGTGCTGGCCACCCACCCACCACTGCTGCAGCAGGCGCACATCGTCCTGGAAGTTCAGCAGCAGGTTCTCCGAAGGCATGGTGCCGCCGCGGAAGAAATACTGGGTCATCCAGTCGCTGCGACCCTTCTGCTCGAAGTGATAGGCCAGCAGCTTGTGCACGAAGATATGCACGAACAGACGCGCCTGCGGCTTCATCCAGCCGGCAATCCTGTTGAGCAGCAGGCCGTAGTTCTTCATGTGCTCGAACATCTCGATGGAGATCACGCGGTCGAAGCCGGCACCGCGCACCGCGTCCGGCATCTGGTACTCGGCAATATTGCCGGTGAGTATCTGCAGGTTGTCGATGCCGCGCTCGCGCGCCCGCTGCAGGATGAATTCACGCTGGCCGTTGGAATTGGACAGCCCCACCACCGCGCAGTCCGGCATGCGCTGCGCCAGCCACAGCGACACCGAACCCCAGCCGCAGCCCAGATCCAGCACCCGCATGCCCGGCTCCACGCCGAGACGCTGCAGATAGAGCGACAGCATCAGTTCCTCGGCCTGTTCCAGGGTCTCGTCGCCGTTCGGGTACAGGCAGCAGGAATACTTCAGCCGCGGCCCCAGATGCAGGTGGAAGAATTCCGCCGGCACCTCGTAGTGCTGTTCGTTGGCCGCCGGCGTCTCGATGGCGATGGGGCTGGCGCGCAGCTCGGACAGGAACTGGTTGAAGCGTTGCGAGCGCACCTCGCCGTCGCCGCCGGCCTCGTCGGTCAACCGACGGGAAATGAGCTGGCGCATGCCCAGGCGAGACAGCGCGTCGGGAATCAGGCCGCGTTCGCAGAAATCGATCAGGTCCATGACATGCGCAAAAGAATTGGGGGATTTGGTAAGGCCGTTCCGCGATCGGTGGAAACCCTAACGCCGCGGCGGCCAGGGAATCAGCGCCGAGGTGCTGCCCACGTATTCGGCATAGCCGGGCTTGCGCTGCATCATTTCCTTTTCCATCAGCGGCACGCCGGACATCTTCATCAACAGGAACGCCATCACCAGCGGCGCGCCCAGGGTGAGCCACCACAGTTCCATGCCCCAGGCCAGCGGCACGTAGGCGACCCAGTGCAGGCACTCGAAGAAATAATTGGGATGGCGCGACCAGCGCCATAACCCCAGGCGACACACCTGGCCCTTGTTGGCGGGGTTGCTGCGAAAGCGTTCCATCTGCGCATCGGCAATGCCCTCGCCGACGATGGAGGCCACGAAGATCAGCAGCGCCAGCACCAGGCAGGCGAACGGCGGCACGCCGTCGCGATAGGCCAGCGGCAGGAAGGCACTGGCCGACAGCATCAGCGTGAACAGGTTCTGGAACTGGAAGAACCAGAACATGTTCCGATCAGCCTTTGGGCCCCACTTGCGGCGGAACTCCGCGTAGCGCCAGTCCTCGACCTTGCCCCAGTTGCGGACGAACAGATGCACGCCCAGACGAAGGCCCCAGATGCCGCCCATCAGGGCCATCACGATGCGCACGATCAGCGGTGCATCGCCGACCCAGGCGTAGACCAGTGCCAGGCCACCGAGCGTGAGCGCCCACACCGAATCCACCAGCCCACCGTTGCGCGTGCGCAACTGCACCACCCAGGCGAGGGTCTTGGCGGCCACCACGATGGCCACCGTGAGCAGGAAGGCGTTGAGAGGCGTCATAGTCCGGGCACGTTACACCGCAGCCATTACGGCTGGCGCGCGCGCATGGATTCGACGGGTGCGCGATGCGTGACAGCCCTGAGACGCGTTCCCGGTCGTTCCCGGGCGCGTAGAAAGGTCGTCCTTCCGGATCCTGTCGGGCCCCGGCCGATTCACTGCCTGGACCCGGCCCGCCGTCGTCAGCCGACGGTCCACTGCAGCAGGCTGCGCAGCAGCGCAGCGACCAGCCCCAGGGCAAGCACGCCGGCGGCCCAGATCGCCACGAACCACAGCCATTGGCGCAGCCGGGTGGATTCAATGCGCATAGCCGTCCCCGGGACGGACCTTGCCGCGGAACACCCAGTACGCGTAACCGGTGTAGATCAGCACCATGGGCAGGGAGAACACCAGCGCCACCAGCATGAAGCGCTGCGAGGTCCGGGGTGCGGCTGCATCGTGAATGCTCAGGTCCGGCGGCACGATGTGCGGCCACAGGCTGATGCCGATGCCCAGGTAAGCCAGCGCGAACAATGCGATCGCATAGAAAAACGGGGCGTATTGCGCGCCACGGCGCACCTCCCGGAACAGCGACACCGCCACCACCGCGGTGGCCAGCGGCACCGGCGACAGGCTCAGCCAGTGGGTACCGCCGAACCAGCGCTGCGCGACGTCCGGAAACTTGAGCGGCGTGTAGATCGACACCACCGCCAGCCCGAGCAGCGACAGTCCCAGCGCCTGTATCGCCTTGCGCCGAGCGAAGTGCTGCAGCGCGCCGGTGGTCTTGAGATTGAGCCAGGTCGCGCCGAGCAGCGCGTAGCCGCCGACCACGCCCAGGCCCACCACCAGCGAAAACGGCGTCAGCCAGTCCAACGGACCGCCGGAAAACGTCCGCCCCTCGACCTTCACGCCTTCCAGCAGCCCGCCCAGCAGCAGGCCCTGGCAGAACGCGGCCAAGGTCGAGCCCGTAGCAAAGGCGCGGTTCCACCAGTGCCGAGTGGCGCGCGCCTTGATGCGAAACTCGAACGCCACGCCGCGGAAGATCAGCGCGAGCAGCAGGCCCATGATGGGGATGTAGAACGCAGGCAAGGCCACCGCATAGGCCAGGGGAAAGGCGCCGAACAGGACCGCCCCGCCCAGGATCAGCCAGGTCTCGTTGCCGTCCCAGACCGGTGCGATGCTGGCAATGGCGGTGTCGCGCGCGACCTCGTCCGGCATCAGCGGGAACAGGATGCCGACGCCGAGATCGAAGCCGTCGAGGATCACATAGGCACCGACCCCGAACACGATGACGCCGGCCAGGATGAGGGTCAGGTCCATGTCAGGGCTCCGTCCGACGCGCCGCGACGAAGGGTTCGACCTCGTCGGCCAGTTCACCGGCCCGCGCGCCGCGGATCGCCGGCGCGTGATGGGCCGGGAGCTGTGGCCCGGTCCGCACCAGCACGAAGACGTAGTAGAGATAGGTCAGCAGCAGCAGTCCGTAGGCAATCACGAACAGCACCAGCGAGGTGGCCACGCTCGCCGCCGAGACCGGCGAGATGCCGTCGGCGGTGCGGATCAGGCCGTGCACCAGCCACGGCTGGCGACCGGTCTCGGCGACGATCCAGCCCGCCAGCGTGGCGACGAAGCCCAGCGGCGTGCAGACCATGAACGTGCTCAGCAGCCGGGAATCGGTTTCCAGTCTGCCGCCGATCCAGCGCCACACGCCCCAGGCGCCCAGCAACAGGAAGACGAGCCCGAGCCCGACCATCACGCGAAAGCCGAAGAACACCGGCAGCACCGGCGGCCGGTCCTGCGGCGCCACAGACCTGAGGCCCTGCACCCGGCCGTCCGGGTCATGGGTCAGGATCAGGCTGGCCAGCTTCGGGATACCGATCTCGAAACGGTTGTCCTGCGCGTCCTGGTCGGGGATGGCGAACAGCAGCAGCGGCGCGCCTGCGGTGGTGTCCCACAAGCCTTCCATGGCCGCCACCTTGACCGGCTGATGTTCGCGCACGTTGAGACCGTGCAGATCGCCGACAAGAATCTGCAAGGGCGCTGCCACCGCCAGCACGCTGATCGCCACCCGCAGCCCGGCCAGCCCCGCGCCGCGATAGAGGTTCCTGCGCAGACACCAGGCCGATCCTCCGGCCACCACCAGGGCCGTGCTCAGGGCCGAGGCCAGCAGCATGTGGCCGAGCCGGTAAGGGAAGGAGGGATTGAACACCACCGCCCACCAGTCGGTCGGCACCAACTGGCCGTCGATCCACTCGGCACCCTGTGGCGTGTGCATGAAACTGTTGGCCGACAGAATCCAGAACGCCGAATTGGTGGTGCCGATGGCCACCAGCAGGGTGGCCACGAAGTGCAGGCGCGGGCCCACCTTGTCCCAGCCGAACAGCATGATGCCCAGAAAGCCCGCTTCGACGAAGAACGCCGTGAGCACCTCCACCGACAGCAGCGGCCCCATCACCGGGCCGGCCATGTCCGAAAAACGGCTGAAGTTGGTGCCGAACTGGTAGCTCAGCACCAGGCCCGACACCACGCCCATGCCGAAGGTCAGCGCGAAGATCTTCACCCAGAAGCGGTACAGCTCCAGCCAGTAGGCGCGCCGCGTGCGCATCCAGCGCGACTCGAACCACACCAGGAACCAGGCCAGGCCGATGGTCAGGGTGGGAAACAGGATGTGAAAGCCGACCGTGAAGCCGAACTGGCCCCGGGCCAACAGCAAAACGTCCACGACATCGAACTCCTGAAGACCGGCTGCCCCGCTGCCAGATGGCGAGGTCTTGTGGCGGGTCGTGAGCAACACCTCCGGCCGCCAGTGTGCGGCACTGCGTGGCCGAGGACATTGGCGATGGCGCCATTCCCGGATCCGGGCATGAAACCCCATGGGGTACACGAATCGCGTTCCCGGACCTGCGCGACCGGGTCGAGCTACAGTCCGTGCATGCAGCTTCCCGACAGTCTGTTCCTCGGCCATGGTGCGCCCAGCCTGGCGCTGAGCACGCACCCGGCCAACGCCTTCCTGCGCGATCTCGGTCGCCGGCTGCCGCGTCCGCGCGCGGTGATCGTGGTATCGCCGCACCGTATGGCCGAGGGCTTCGACGTCGGCCACGCCGAACGCCACCGGATCTGGCACGACTTTTACGGATTCGACCCCGCGCTGCATGAACTGCGTTACGACGCGCCCGGCGCACCCGAGATCGCAAGCGCCGCGCTGGACGGCATCCGGCGCGCCGGCCTGCCCGGCATCGCCTCGGCCGATGCCCGCATCGACCACGGCATCTGGGTGCCGCTGTCGCTGATCTGGCCGGAGGCCGAGGTGCCGGTGGTGCCTGTGGCCAGCCATCGCCGCGACCCACGCACACACCTGGCGCTGGGTCGGGCCCTGGCCCCGCTGGTGGAACAGGGCTGCCTGGTGATCGGCAGCGGCAGCCTGACCCACAACCTCGGCGATCTCGAACTCGGCGATGAATTCGCGCCGCCGCAGCCCTGGGCGCAGGCCTTCGACGACTGGATCGCCACCCGGCTGCAAGCCGGAGATCTGGACGCACTGTGCGATTACCGTCGACAGGCGCCGATGGCCGCGCACGCGCATCCCAGTGAAGAGCACCTGCT